>NZ_JBXUOY010000112.1:0-15288 GCF_057196705.1 Streptomyces sp. ATLC9
GGCGTCGGCCGCCTGGCCGCCCGCCGTCAGCGCGCGGGCCAGGACCTGTTCGCGGTGGGCCGCGTGCCGCTGCTCGCGCAGTGTCCGCACCAGCACCTCCCGCAGTTCGGCGGCCCGCCTCCGCGGATCGCCGGCCGCCTCGTCGCAGGCGGCGAGCGACGCCAGGTACAGCGTCCTCAGCCATGCGGCCCGGGGGCGCGCCCGCCGGGGGCCCCGGCGGGCGGTGAGGTCGTCCAGCAGGGAGGCGACCACATCCCACGGCGGGATACGGCGGCCCGCCAGGCAGGCGGCCAGCCCTTCGGGGTCGCGCCGGGCGAAGACCCCGTACCATCCGGCGACCGGGTCGAGTTCGGCGGTGAGCGCGGTGAGCGCGGCGGCGAACTCGGCGGCCTCGGGCAGGTCCGGACCGCCGGGCACGTCGAGGCCGGCAGCGGCCCGGTGGATACTGCCGGTCGGTTGCGGCACTGGCATGGGGCCATGGCACACCGGCTGTGTTTCATCGGCTGTCACCGCCGTGCTACGAACAGTTTTCGTGTCTCCCCCGCCTCCTCCCTCTTGTCATGTTTCGAACAGAGTCACCATCCGGCGATACGCTTCCGCCCCATGGACGACAACCTGCGCGACATCGTGCTGGGCGTGCTCGCGGCCGGCATCACCACCTCGCTCGGCTGGTTCGGCCGCACCTGCCTGTGGCGCCGCGCACTCCGCCGCAAGCAGCGCTTCTTCGGCCTGCCGGAGCACTCCGAGTGCCTGCTGGTGGTCGGACGCAAGGCCGCCACGGGGGAGGGCGCCGTCTCCCGCGACGACGTGTTCGCCCTGCTGGAGCTGTCCGCCCTGGTCAAGGAGTGCGGCGCGAACGCGCGGGTGCTGTCGCACGAGAACGTCCGCCAGGGCTTCGGCGAGCGGACCGAGTTCTGCGTGGGAGGCCCGGCGGCGAACCGGCGGACGGCGGCCCATCTCCACTCCCTGCTGCCGGGGGTGCGGATCGACACCGATCCCGAACCGGGGCCGGACCAGGTCGTGTTCACCATCGGCGGCGAGCGCTACCGGATGGAGAGGGGGTCGGTGGAGTACGTCCTGCTCGCCCGGCTCACCGCGGGCGAGGGTTCCCACCCGGTCTTCGTGCTCTGCGGTCAGCGGGCCGTCACCAGCCAGGCGGCCGCCCGGCATCTCGCCCGCCACCACACCCGGCTGGCCCGCAAGCACGGCGCCGACGGCGACTTCTGCCTGCTGCTGAAGGTGGTCAACTCCCAGGCGTACGGACCCGATGTCGTCGAAACGGTCGCGGACGTCACCCGGGCCGCCCTCACCGCGCCGTCGGAGCCCGCACCCGTCCCCCCACCCGCCCGCCGCCAGCACCGGGCACGTGGCCGGACCGGGAGCTGACCCGGTCAAGCAGCGGATTGCGCAAGGAGTTTGCGGAACCGGGTACCGATGTCGCCGAGGTGTTCCCGATGATGTTGCCCACGACGCCTCGTGCGGCAATGGCCCCCTCCTAACCTGTTGGACCAGGCGAGGAGAGTGTTCCCACCCCGCAGGCGGCAGCACGGAGAGGAGTCCCGGATGGGCGACAGCAGACCGGTCTACCAGCGGATCGCCGACGATCTGCGGCAGCGGATCGACGAGGGGATCCTGGCCGTGGGCTCCCGTATCCCCTCGCGTTCGGAGCTGAAACGCACCTACGCCGCCAGCGACCAGACCGTGGACCGGGCGGTGCGCGTGCTGAAGGCCGCCGGCTACGCGGAGGGGCAGTTCGGACGCGGGGTCTTCGTCACCGACCGCAGCCCCGTCGGCAGTCTGCTGCGCACCGGCGAGACGGCGGACTCCCCGTTCGCGGCCCGGCTGCTCACCGGCTCCCCGGCCACCCGCTCGCTGCTGTGGGAGGCCACCTCCACCACCACCGGGGCCCCGCCGCGGATAGCCGAGCGGCTGGGGATCGACGCGGGCGGCCGGGTGGTGTGCACGCGGTACGAGTACCTCGCCGACCGGCGCCCGCTCCAGCTCGCCACCAGCTGGGAGCCACTGGCCCTCACCGAGGGCACCGAGGTCGTCTTCCCCGAGCGCGGCCCGTACGCCCGGCGCGGGGTGCGCGAGCGGTTCGCGGCCATCGGCCTCCCCGTGGCGCGGGCCACCGAGCTGGTCGGCTCGCGGTCGGCCACCAGCGCGGAGTCGCGGGCTCTGGGGTGCTCCCCCGGGCAGTGCGTGACGGTCATCGAGCGCACCCACCACACGGCGGACGGCCGGGCCGTGGAGACCTCCGACATCGTGGTGCGCGCGGACCGGTGGCGGCTGGAGTACCGCATCGACTTCCCCGGCTGACGGCCCGGCACGCGACCGGGCGGGCGGGCGGGGCGGACCGGCCGGCTCACGCCCGGCCGGCGGCCGTCACGCCTCGGAGGCCTCCGCGTACATCTGCGACAGCTCCGGTGTGCCGCCGAGCGCCCACTCGTGGCCCGCCGCCACCACGTCCAGCTCCCGGCCGGAGGCCAGCCGCACCACCGGCCGGCCGTTCGGCCACACCTGCCACCTCGCGCCCGGCACCGTGCGGACGACGACGGTGCCCAGGTACAGGCCCGCGTCGTTGCCCAGCCAGGTCAGCGCCTCGGGGTCCTCGTCGCGCCAGCGCGGCAGCAGCTGGTCGAGGGCCGCCAGCGCCCCGGGCGTGTCCTCCAGCTCGATCCCCGCCGATTCGGCCTGTCTGCGCAGCAGTTCGCACTCGGACAGCAGCTGCGCCACTCCCTCGGCGTCGTGGGGGGCGGACTGCATCACCGCCACTGCGCGGGACATGCCGTGCCGCTTGCGCCAGTTGTCCAGGAAGGGGATGTTCATACGCCTCAGCGTGACATCAACGGCGCGGTGAACGGCACAAGGCACGCGGGCGGACGCTCACACCTCCAGGTCGACGACGACCGGGGCGTGGTCCGAGGCGCCCTTGCCCTTGCGCTCCTCGCGGTCGACGTAGGCGTCCTTCACCGCCGACTCGAAGGCCGGGTCGCCGTAGACCAGGTCGATGCGCATGCCCTTGTTCTTGGGGAAGCCGAGCCGGCGGTAGTCCCAGTAGGTGTAGGGGCGGTCGTACTTCAGCGGGCGCGGCACGACGTCGGCCAGGCCCGCCTCGCGCAGCCCGGCCAGCGCCTCGCGCTCGGCCGGGGTGACGTGCGTGGAGCCCTCGAAGACGGCGGGGTCGTGGACGTCCTCGTCGGTCGGCGCGACGTTGTAGTCGCCGAGGACGGCGAAGGGCCGCTCCCCCTGCCCCGACTCCCTCACCACCAGCTCCCGCAGCGCGGCGAACCACCGGAGCTTGTACTCGAAGTGCGGGTGGCCCACCTCGCGGCCGTTGGGCACGTACACCGACCACACCCGCACCCCGCCGCAGGTGGCGCCTGCCGCGCGGGGCTCGGTGACGCCCTCGTAGTCGGGCCCCCCGGGCAGTCCGATCACCGGATCCTCCAGGCCCACCCGGGACAGCACCGCCACCCCGTTCCACCGGCCCGAGGCGTTGACCGCGGCCTCGTAGCCCAGTTCGCGCAGCGGTTCGGCCGGGAACGCCTCCGCCGTGCACTTCAGCTCCTGCAGGCACAGCACGTCCGTGCCACTGCTCTCCAGCCAGGCCAGCAGCCGCTCGAGTCGTGAGGTGATCGAGTTGACGTTCCAGGTGGCGATACGCATGGCAGCGAATCTACCGCCCGGCGCCGACAACCGGCGGGCGGCTGTCGGCGGCCGGCCGCCGGCGGGGCGCTCCTTCCGGCGGGGCTCAGCCCTGCCGCAGTACGACGCTCTGCCCGGGCTCCAGCCGGGTGTGCTCCGCGCCGGCGGTGCCGGGGCCGTCCGGGCCGAGGAGACGGCCGTAGACCAGATGCCCGAAGTCCGACAGCAGCCCGTCGTGGACGTCGTACGCCACGCGCGGCCGTACCTCGCGCACGTAGTCGACGACCTCGGCGACCTTGCTCCAGGGGGCGTGCACCGGCAGCAGCAGGGTGTCCACCGGGCGGCCGGGGACGGTCAGGGCGTCGCCGGGGTGGAAGACGGTGCCGGCGCCGTCCGCGGTGACGGCGTAGCCGACGTTGGTGACGCGCGGGATGTCGGGGTGGATGACGGCGTGCAGCTCGCCGTGCGCCTCCACCTCGAAGCCGGCGGCGGTGAAGGCGTCGCCGCCGCCGACGGTGTGGACGCGTCCGGGGAAGGCGGCCGAGATCCGTTCGGCGACGCTGCGCAGGGTCCAGATCCCGGCGGCCGGGTTCGCCTCCAGCGCGGCGCGCAGCCGGCTCTCGTCGAAGTGGTCGGGGTGCTCGTGGGTGACCAGGATCGCGTCGGCGCCGACGGCGGCGTCCGCCTCGCTGAAGCCGCCCGGGTCGATGACGAGCGTGCGTCCTTCGCGGTGCAGGGCGACGCAGGCGTGGCCCTTCTTGGTGAGCTCCATGGGGTCATTGTGCTGTCCGCCCGCGATCTCCGCCGCGAGGTCCCGACCGCGCCCCGGAACCTGTCACGGGGTCCGGCCGCGGGGGTCCTCCCCCGGCGCCCGCGGTGCCGGCGGGGCTCGCGAGGCGGCCGGCGGCCGGTTCGTCAGAACTCGACCGTGGAGACCGCGTAGACCCGCAGGCGGTCCTCGCTGGTGATGTCCACGGTGACCGCCAGGTCGGGCCGCTCGCCGGGCCGCTCGATCCTGGCGCCCGCGTAGCGGCGGCCGGGGGCGTCGAGCTCCCAGCCCACCGTCCGCGCCTGCCGCCCGGTGACCCCGGAGGCGCCCTCGCGCAGGGCGCCCGGCTCCCCTCCGGCCTCCTCGATGAACCTCTCCAGGCCCTGCCGGGAGGTGCGGAACTGCACGTAGAAGGAGCTGCGCTGCCAGCTGTTGGCCTCGTAGTGCGCCACGTAGCTGGCCCCGCCGGGCACGGGCATCTCGTAGACGCGGCTCTCCAGCTTGCTGGGCCACTGCCACACCAGGCCGGTGGCGGCGGCGGCGCGCTGCTTGTCCTTGCCGCTGTCGCGGCTCTGGTAGGCGGAGAGCACCAGGTAGCCGGCGGGTACGGCGATCAGCAGCACCACGATGACCGCGGCCAGCCAGCGGTGCCTGGGCCGGTGCGGCGGGGTCCCGGGCTGCGGCAGGGGCACGGCGGCGGTCAACGGCCCGCCCCCCATCCGCGCGAGGGCAGCAGGCCCGCCCCGGCCCGCTCGTACCGCTCCACCCGGCGGCGGTTGGCGCGGCGGAAGCGGCGGGCGACCAGCCGGGCGAGGTCGGCGGCCCCGACCATGCCGGCCTCCGGGCCGAGTTCGGCGCGCGCGATACGGGCCTCGGGGCGGTAGCCGCGGCCGGTGAGGTGGCGGCGGAAGGCGTCCCGGGCGGGGCCGATCAGCAGTTCGTCGGCGGCACTGACCCCGCCGCCGACGACGAAGCAGGAGGGGTCCAGCGCGGCGGCCAGGTTGGCGATGCCCACGCCGAGCCACTCGCCGATCTCCTGGAGGAGCTCGGTGCACATCGCGTCGCCCTCGCGGGCCAGTCCGGTGATCAGCGGCCCGGTGATCTCGCGGACGTTGCCGCCGACGCGGTCGATGATCCCGTACGCGACCGGCGACTCGGCCGCCGCCAGCTCGCGGGCCTCGCGCACCAGGGCGTTGCCGGAGCTGTACTGCTCCCAGCAACCGCGGTTGCCACAGGGGCAGCGGTGGCCGCCGGGCACGACCTGCATGTGGCCGAACTCCCCGGCCACCCCGTACCTGCCCCGCTTGACCTGGCCGTCCTCGAGTATGGCGCCGCCGATGCCGGTGCCCAGGGTGATCATGACGAGGTGGTCCTCGCCGCGGCCGGCGCCGAAGCGCCACTCGCCCCAGGCGGCGGTGTTGGCGTCGTTGTCGACCATGACGGGCACGGCCAGACGGGCGGTCAGCGCGTCGCGCAGCGGCTCGTCGCGCCAGGCCAGATGGGGGGCGAACAGCACCCGGGAGCGGTCGGCGTCCACCCAGCCGGCCGCGCCGATGCCGACGGCGTGCACGTCGTGGCGGTCGGAGAGGTCCAGGACCAGCTCGGCGATGGTGTCCTCGACGACCTGCGGGCTCTTGGACTTGTCGGGGGTCTCGGCCCGGACCTTCTCCAGGATGCGGCCGTCGGCGTCGACGACGCCCGCCATCACCTTGGTACCGCCGATGTCGATGCCCACCGTGGGCACGCGCGGAGCGGAGACGTAGGAGCGCCGCTCGCGCGTGGCCACGGCCCTGAACACCGTCGCTCTGGCGGTCGCCCTGGCACTCGTCCCGGCGGCAGCCGATCCGGCAGGGCCCCGGTGCACCCGGTCACGGTACGTACTCATCACCGTCGATTGTGCCCTACCCGGGCCCCGCCGCCCGGTTCCGAGGGACGGGTGCGCGCCAGTTCGTGGCCGAGCCGGTCCAGCTCGCCGCCGCCCGCCATCTGGCGGGCCAGTTCGTCCAGACCGATCTCCTCGCGGGCGTGGCTGCCGGCCATGGAGCCGCGCCTGAGCAGGACGAACCGGTCGCCGACCAGATGGGCGTGGTGGGGGTTGTGGGTGACCAGCACGACGCCCAGCCCCTGGTCGCGGGCGGCGGCGACGTAGCGCAGGACCACTCCGGCCTGTTTGACGCCGAGGGCCGCGGTCGGCTCGTCCAGGACGATCACCCGGGCACCGGAGTGGACGGCGCGGGCGATGGCGACCGACTGCCGCTCACCGCCGGAGAGGGTGCCGATGGGCTGGTCCACGTCGCGCAGGTCGATGCCCATGCGCAGCAGGGCATCGCGGGTGGTGCGGCGCATGCCGGCGGTGTCCAGGCGCCGGAGGGGGCCGCGCCCGGTGACGGGCTCGGAACCGAGGAAGAAATTGCGCCACACCGGCATCAGCGGGACGACCGCCAGGTCCTGGTAGACGGTGGCGATGCCGCGGTCGAGGGCTTCGCGGGGGGAGGCGAGGCGGACCTCCTCGCCGTCGACGCGGAAGGCGCCGGCGTCGTGCCGGTGCAGCCCGGAGACGATCTTGATGAGGGTCGACTTGCCGGCGCCGTTGTCGCCGAGCACGCAGACGACCTCGCCCGGGCGGACCGCCAGTGACACGCCCTCCAGCGCGGTCACGTTGCCGTAGCGCTTGCCGACGCCGGCCAGCTCCACCAGCGGCGCGGGCGCGCCGTCCGGCGTCGTGGGTGACTCGTTCACGAGGAGGCCTCCGCCCGCTTGCGGATCCACAGGTTGAGCAGTGTGGCGAGCAGCAGCATCGCCCCGAGGAAGAACTTGAACCAGTTGGGGTCCCACTGGGCGTAGACGATGCCCTTGCTGGTCATGCCGAAGATCAGGGCGCCGACGGCGGCGCCGGCCGCCGAGCCGCGGCCGCCGGTGAGCAGGCAGCCGCCGATGACGGCCGCGGCGATGTAGATCAGCTCGTTGCCCACGCCCTCGCCGGACTGCACGGCGTCGTAGGTGAACAGCAGGTGCTGGCCGGAGATCCAGGCGGCCAGGGCCACGCCCGCGTAGAGGCCGATCCGGACGCGGTCGACGGGAACGCCGACCGCGCGGGCGGCCTCCGCGTTGCCGCCGGTGGCGAAGACCCAGTTGCCCGCCCTGGTCCGCAGCAGGATCCAGGTGGCCGCCGCGACCAGCACGAGCCACCACAGGATGGTGATCCGCAGCTGGACGCCGCCGACGGTGATGTGGGAGGCGAAGACCGCCCGGGCGGAGGCGAAGCCCTCCATGTCGCCGATCGCCTTGGTGGAGACCGTGCCGCCGATCAGTTTGGTGAGGCCGAGGTTGAGGCCGGTGAGCATCAGGAAGGTGCCCAGGGTGATGATGAAGCTCGGCAGGCGGGTGCGGGTGAGCGTCCAGCCGTTGAAGAAGCCGATCGCGAGGGTGACCAGCAACGACACCGCGACGCCGGCCCAGGTGTTCGCCGTCGTCTGGTAGCTGAACATCGAGGACACCAGCGCCGAGCTGGTCACCATCACGCCCGCCGACAGGTCGAACTCCCCGCCGATCATCAGCAGCGCCACCGGCACCGCCATGATGCCGATGGTGGAGGAGGCGTACAGGACGGTGCCCAGTCCGGCGGGGCGCAGGAAGCTGTCGGCGGCGAGGGCGAAGAAGACCAGGACGGCCGCGGCGCCGACCACCGCGCCCAGCTCGGGGCGGGCCAGCAGGCGCCGCGCCACCGGGCCGCGCACGGCGGTGTCCTTCGCCGGGGCCGCGGGAACGGCGGTCACCGGGTGCCCCGCTCGGTGTACTTCTCCAGGTCCGCGGCGTCCTCCCCGGTCACCAGCTGCGGACCGGTGAGGACCGGCCGTCCGCCGCCGAGCATGTTGCCGTTGTAGCGGTGCAGCCACAGCAGGTCGACGGCCTCGTAGCCCTGGAGGTAGGGCTGCTGGTCGACGGCGAAGCCGATCGTTTCGTCCCGCAGGCCGGCGGCCACCTGGGCGTTGAGGTCGAAGGTGTTGACCTCGACGTCGCCGCCCGCACGCTCCACGGCCCTGGCGGCGGTGGCGGCGAAGGGGGCGCCGAGGGTGACGACGGTGTCCACGTCCCGGTCGGACTGGAGCTCGGCCTCGACGGAGGACTCCACGGAGGGCATGTTGGTGCCGTCCACGTAGAGGTTCTCCACCTCGCCCTCGAAGGCCTTCCGCACTCCGTCGCAGCGCTCCTCGTGGCCGACGTTGCCCTGCTCGTGGACGACGCACAGGGCCTTGCCGTGGCCGCGCTCGTTCAGCTCCTCGCCGACCGCCTCACCGGCGACGGACTCGTCCTGGCCGATGTGGGCGAGGGCGCCGAGGGCGGCCGACTCGTCCTGGCCGGAGTTGACCGTGACCACCGGTATGCCGGCCTTCACCGCCTTGCGCACCACCGCCTCCATGGCCTCGGGCTTGGCGAGGGTGACGATCAGCCCGTCCACCTTCTGGTCGATGGCGGTCTGGACGAGCTGGGCCTGGCGGCCGGCCTCCCTGTCGTGGGAGTAGAGGAACTCCACGTTGTCCTTGACGGCCGCCTGCTCGGCGCCGCCGCGGACGATGTCCCAGTAGGTGTCGCCGTCTCCCGAGTGGGTGACCATGGCGAACGTCCAGCGCGGGGTGTCCACCGCCGCGCGGCCTCCGGCGCGCCCGCGCTCCTCCTCGGCCCGCTTCCCGCCGGTGCTGCTGCATCCGGCCAGGGCGAGCGCGAGGACCGCCGCCGACACCGTGGCCCTCGTCCGTATGCCGGCTCGTGCGCCGGTCCGTACGCCCTTGCGTACCCCTCCTGCCGTGGCCACGCGGTTTCCGCCCTCTCGCTGCGTGAAGTACCGGCCTGGCGGCCGGTTCCGTGCCGTGCCGGGGCGCGGGCGGTGCCCGGCCCCGGCCGCACAAGTATCCGTCACCGCAGCTCACGCGGGGAGCGGGGGTCGGACGGGAGGGGCCGGCGGTGCGGGTGGGACGGAAGGGGCGTGCGGGGTGCGTGGGACGAGTCCCCGCGAGCCCTCAGAAGCGCACCGGCAGACGGTGCGGGCCGCGGATGAGCACGCCCTGCCGCCAGGAGACGGCCGCGGGGTGGATGTCGAGGGCCAGGTCCGGGCAGCGCTCCAGCAGCGCGCGGACGGCGACGCGGCCCTCCAGCCGGGCCAGCGGGGCGCCCAGGCAGTGGTGGATGCCGTGCCCGAAGGCGAGGTGGCCGCGGGATTCGCGGCGGATGTCGAAGCGTCCGGGCTCCGCGAAGCGCCCCGGGTCGCGGTTGGCGTCGGCGAGGGCCGCCAGCACCAGTTCCCCGCCGCCGGGGATCACCGTCCCGCCGATCTCGACGGGCCCGGTGGTGAAGCGGTAGGTGGGCGTCTCGACCGGGCCGTCGTAGCGCAGCATCTCCTCGACCGCGCCCTCGGCCAGGGAGGGGTCCGAGCGCAGCAGCGCGAGCTGGTCGGGGTGGGTGAGCAGGGCGAGAGTGCCGTTCGCGATCAGGTTGACGGTGGTCTCGTGGCCCGCGACGAGCAGCAGCCAGGCCATGCCGAGCAGTTCCTCGGGCGACAGCCGGTCGCCGTCCTCGTCGGCGGTGTGCAGCAGGGCGCTCAGCAGGTCCTCGCCGGGCCGCCGCCGCTTCTTCTCCAGCAGCTCGGTCAGGTACGTGGTGACGGCCTCGTTCGCGGCCCGCTTCTCCTTAAAGTCCGCGTCCCCGACGGCGGTGGCCGACCAGGCCCGGAAGGCGTCCCGGTCCAGGAACGGCACGCCCAGCAGCTCGCAGATGACCGTGATGGGCAGCGGGAAGGCGTAGGCGTCCACCAGGTCGGCCCGCCGGTCCGGCTCCTTCAGCATCACGTCCAGCAGGCCGTCGGCGATCTCCCGCACCCTCGGCTCCAGGGAGGCCGTGCGCCGCGCGGTGAACTCGCGGGCGACCAGCCTGCGCAGCCTGGTGTGGTCCGGCGGATCGGTGCTGAGCATGCTGACCCCGGCCGCCGGGGAGCCCGCCGGCAGGGCGGGCGAGGCGTTGCTCCAGTGCTTGGACAGACGCGGGTCGGCCAGAACGGCCCGCGCCTCCTCGTATCCGACGACCAGCCACGCCTCCGGGCCCTCGGGCAACCGCACCCGGTGGACCGGGCCGCGGGCCCGCAGCTCGGCGTAGACGGGGTAGGGGTCGCGGGCGAAGTCCTCGCCCAGGGAGGCCAGATCGACCGGTGCCCGCTCCCGCGTACTCATCCGCGCCTCCCCCTGTACGGCCCTCCGTGTACGCGGCCCGCCGCCGATGATGCCAGCGGGAGGTCTTCCGGCGACACCGTTATCCGGCCAGGCGGGCCGGTGGGCCGCGGATGGGCCGAAAAGGACCGCCGGAGCCGTACGGACCGCCCGGCGGCGCGCCGGTCCGCTCCCGCGGCCACCGGGGCACGGGGGGCGTACCCCCTCAGGACGTCGGCCCGCCGAACAGCTCGACGGCCTTGCGCACCTCCGCCAGCGCCCCGGCCAGCGCACTGACCGAACCGATCGCCCCCGCGATCAGGAGCAGCGACTGGCGCAGCCGGACGACCTCGGGGGCACCCGCGCGGAGCGCGGCGTCCACGGCGGCCAGTTCGTCCTCGGCTATCTGCCGGTCCGCCAGTTGTCCGCGGTAACCGGCGAGTTCCCGGTGCAGGCGGGCCACGGCCCGCCGCAGTGCGATGACCCGCGGGTCGTCCTGTCCGTGGACGACCGTCCGGCGTCCTACCGCTTCTTTCCGCAACGCAGCTCCCCCCACACGGATGCTGTGTTCGTCGTCTGTCGTCGTTCGCCGTCGTACTCCGTCTTGCCGTTCCCGGTCCCCCGCGGCTCACCGCGCCGTCCCGCCGCCACTCCGCGGCCGTACGGACTCGTGACCCGGCCCCTCCCGGCGGTGTGCGGCCGGGGAAGGGTGCGCACAGTAAACGCCACTCTCCGCACATCGCGCTACACGGAGGGCGAGACTCAGGGCATGGTTCAGGCCGACGGGATCGGCCGGGCCCGGCGCACGAACCGCAGGCGGCGGCGGGTCCTGCGGCCCGGCCGCGTGCCGCCCGGTGGTGGATGCGGGACGGATCACCGGACGAACATGACCGGAATTCGATCCTCCGCTCCGCCGCCTCCACCGGCTCTCCGCCCGCGCCGCGGGCGTGCTCCACCACCGAAGGGGGCCGCGGAACGGGGTGACGGGGGCGCGGCGCCCCCGCTCCCGCGGCCGTCCGGCCGGAGGCGGTACGGCGAGCGCCGTGCCGCCGTGAGCACCTCTGCACCGCGCCCTCCCGCCCGTGCCGCCGCTCCGCACCGGCGGCCCGCGCCGGCCTCCGCCGGAATCCGTTTAATCAAGTTTGACCAGTGAGGCGGCGGGCGTTACCCTCCTCGATCTAGTCAAGTTTGACGAATGGAGAGCCTTGTCCCAGGACACCGAGACCGCCGCGGCCCTGACCGGCTACACCCCGACCGAGGAGGACCTGCGGAGCCTGGAGGAGTGGTTCGCCGCCTATGACGAACTCGCCTCCTCGCCCACCCCGGAGCACATCGAGCGCATGGCCGACATGGCCGTCTTCCCGCTCAACCTGGTGACCGACGGTTCGGACGGCGACGGCCGGACGGCCCAGTGGGACCGGCGGCGGTACACCGGGACGATGAACGCGGTGATGGGCGGCGGCGGAGAGATCCGCTTCGAGTCGGCGCGCACCCCCTTCCTCCTCTCCTCCCGCCTCGCCGTGGTCTTCACCGACTCGGTGATGACCGCGGGAGGCGAGGAGCACCGCATGCGCTACGCCGACGTCCTGGTGCGCCGGGGCGGGGTCTGGCGCTTCCAGACGATGATCCAGAGCGGCTGGGCCGAGATGGTGGAGGAGCCGCGGGGCTGACGGCCTCCTCCCGGTGCGGTGCCGGGCCGTGGTCGTCCGGCCGGGCCCGGCACCGCACCGGCTCACCCCTGCGCCCCTCCTGTGCCGTCCACCGCGAAGTGGACGAGGAAGACCGCCGTCAGCAGCCACATCAGCGGCCCCGGCTCCCGCCAGCGCCCCACCGCCGTCCGCACGGCGGTGTAGGCGATGACGCCGGCGCCGATGCCGGTGGTGACGGAGTAGGTGAAGGGCATCAGGACGACGGTGAGGAAGACGGGGATCGCCGTGGTGCGGTCGGCCCAGTCCACGTACCGCGAGTTCTGCATCATCATCGCGCCGATGACGACCAGCGCGGCGGAGGCC
Source organism: Streptomyces sp. ATLC9 (assembly GCF_057196705.1). NCBI lineage: Bacteria > Bacillati > Actinomycetota > Actinomycetes > Kitasatosporales > Streptomycetaceae > Streptomyces > Streptomyces sp. ATLC9. Next base: position 12,627 of record NZ_JBXUOY010000112.1, read on the forward strand.
ACCTGGCCGGGCACGATCAGCGCCAGCGGGGTGAACAGCAGCGCCGCCGCGAACAGCAGCCCGGTGACGACGGCGGAGAGCCCCGTACGCGCGCCCTCGCCCACCCCCGTGGCCGACTCGATGAAGACCGTCTGGCCCGACGCGCTCGCCACGCCGCCGACCACCCCGCCCGCGCCGTCCACCAGCAGCGCCCGGCCCAGCCCCGGCATCCGCTCCCGCTCGTCGGTGAGGCCCGCCTCGTGGCCGACGGCGATGATGGTGGCCATCGCGTCGAAGAAGCCGGCCAGCACCAGAGTGAAGACGATCATGGTGAAGCCGGTCACGCCCAGTCCCGCCAGGCCGCCGATCTCCACGTTCCCCAGCAGGCCGAAGTCGGGGGCGGAGACCAGCCGCTCGGGCGGCGCGGGGACGGCGCCGCCCCACTCCTCGTCGCCGATGCCGAAGGCCGCGGTGGCGGCCATCGAGACGGTGGTGCCGGCGGCGATGCCGATGAGGAGCGCGCCGGGCACCCCGCGGGCCAGCAGCATGAAGATCAGCAGCAGGGTGACGCAGAAGGCCAGCACCGGCCACCCGGCCAGCCGGCCGCCCTGGCCGAGGGTGACCGGGGAACCCGGTTCGCCCAGGCCGACGAAACCCGCGTTGACCAGGCCGACCATCGCGATGAACAGGCCGATGCCGATGGTGATGGCGTGCTTGAGCGCCGTCGGGATCGCGTTCATGATCCGCTCGCGCGTCCCGGTGACCACCAGCAGGATGATCACCGAGCCGTAGATCACGCACATCCCCATCGCCTGCGGCCAGCTCACCTCGGGGGCCACCTGGGTGGCCAGCACGCCCGAGACCCCCAGCCCGGCGGCCAGGGCCAGCGGAGCGCGGCCGACGACGCCCATGGCGACGGTGGTGACGGCCGCGGCCAGCGCGGTCGCGGTGATCACCTCGGCGGTCTCCAGCCGGTTCCCGTAGCGGTCGGGGACGGACAGCAGCACGGGGTTGAGCAGCAGGATGTACGCCATCGCCATGAAGGTGGTGACGCCGCCGCGCACCTCCCGCGCGACCGTGGAGCCGCGGCGGGAGATGTGGAACCAGCGGTCCACGGGCGAGCCCCCGGACGCCGGAGGGCCGGCCACCCGGGGGTCCTCGGGAGGCTCGGGCCCCCCGGGACCTCCGGGACCTCTTCGGCTCATCGGCCGCTCAGGCGCTCGGCGCCGGCGGCGAGCGCCGCCTCCCGGTCGGCGGGGCGCGGGAAGTCCATCTCGTCGGCTCTTCTCGGTCGGTCGCGGGGTCCCGCCGCCCGCGGCGGAATCCGGTGCCGGGCGGACGTACGGGGACCGGGCGGCTGCGCCCGTGTCACACCGCGCGTTCCCGCCGGCCCGGCTCGTCTCCCGGCCGGTGCGGTCACCGGCGTCGCGAAGCACCCGTACGGCCCACGACCGGGTCTTGTAGATTCGAACGAAAGCCCGTGCGGGCCGCGGGGGCACGACACGCGCCCCCGCACGAGCGGTACGGCACCAGCGGCACGGAAAGATCGGCGGACGACGACGATGCGGTTGCGCGCACTCCTGGACAGCCCCTGGCTGGGGCTGCGGCTCCTGAGCGGCGGGGAGGATCTCGACCGGCCGGTGCGGGGCGTGATGACCACCGACCTGCGCGACCCGGGCCGCTATCTGTCGGGCGGCGAGTTGGTCCTGACGGGGCTGGCCTGGCGGCGCGGCCCCGAGGACTCCGAGCCGTTCGTCCGCATCCTGGCCGCCGCGGGCGTGGCCGCGCTGGCGGCGGGCGAGGCGGAGCTGGGCCCGGTGCCCGGGGATCTGGTGGCGGCCTGCGCACGGCACCGGATGCCGCTGTTCTCGGTGGACGAGAAGGTCGCCTTCGCCACCGTCACCGAGCACGTGGTGCGGCAGGTCTCCGGCGAGCGGGCCGGCGATCTGGCCGCCGTGGTGGAGCGGCACCGGCGGCTGATGTCCCCGGGCCCGGCGGGCGGCGGCCCGGACGCGGTGCTGGACCTGCTGGGATCCGACCTGGACCTGCGGGCGTGGGTGCTCTCCCCCGCCGGCCGCCCGGTCGCCGGGGCCGGCGCGGACCGGCTGCCGGCCTCCGTCCGCACCCGCCTGGCGGGCGAGCACCTGGCGGCGCTGCGGGCGGGGCGCGCCGGCCCGTACCGCGCGGTGGCCGGCGAGACGGTGTACTCGCTGTTCCCGGTGGGCGGTCCGCCGGCCGGCGCGGAGGGTACCGACCCCCGCGAGGCGGTGCTGTCTGCGCTGTCGGGCTGGCTGCTGGTGGTGGAGGCCGACGCGGACGAGTGGCCGGCCGAGCGGCTGGACCTGCTGCACGGCGTCACCCGGCTGGTCGCGGCCGAGCGCGAGCGGCGGGACGCGGCCCGCTCGGTGGGCCGCCGCCTGGCGGGGGAGGTGCTGGAGCTGCTCCGCGCCGACGCGCCGTCGGCCGAGGTCTCCGCCCGGCTGCGGGTGACGGCCTCCGCACTGCTGCCCGGGGCCGGTGCCGCCTCCCTGTGGCAGGTGGCCGTCGCCCGGCTGGACTGGGAGGACGGTCCCGGCCCGGCCGAGGACGGGCGGGCCCGGGCCGCCGGGGCCCTGCTGGAGGAGGCGCTGGCCGGCCCGGGCGGCGGCCGGGAGGCGGCGGACCGGGTCGCGGTGGTGACGGC
>NZ_JBXUOY010000113.1:0-15226 GCF_057196705.1 Streptomyces sp. ATLC9
CCGGCGCCCACCCGACGCGACAGCCGGGCCGTCGGCCTGCCCAGCCTCAGCCCACGGCACGAAAACGGTCCACCGACTCCGTCGGCGGACCGTCACGAAACTTCGAGGCTAAAGACCCCGACGATCAGCCCGTCCTTGACCCGGTCGCGCTCCTTGCCTCCACCTTTCCAGCGGATCTGCGCGACCGCATCCTCCAGCCACGCCAGCGTCTTGTCCCGGGCGATGTCCTGGCACAGCTCCAGCACCAGCCGGGTCTCGTAGTCAGCCAGCGCCCACGCGAGGTGTGCCGTCGGCGGGGGCCGGAACACCAGGTGCATGCCGAGCCAGGGGACGCGCTCCTTGGCCTTGTCAGTCTTGGGCGAGCGGTTGTGCTCGATGGGCCTGCCCAGCACAGTCGCCCGCCGGGCCTTCGCCCGGCTCTTGCCCTGCGCCAGGAGCTCGCGCTCGATCCGGTCGGCGTCCGGGTGCCGACCCTCCCCCAGGAGCAGCTCCGCCTGCCGCTCGGTCACCACGTCCCCGACCGTCAGGCCGACCGCGGCCAGGCCCCGGCCCTTCCACACACCGGGCGGGACACCGGCTTCATCTTGGGCGGCGCGCAGCGACGTGCCCGCAGCACGGTGGCCATCGCCGACCATCACGCCGCGGAAGAGATAGCGCTCGTCTCCCGGACAGATCTTCGTTTGGCTGATCACCAGCCCATGGAACCCCGGCGCTGACGTGCGAAAAAGCGCGATCCGAGATCCTTCCCGCTGGGCGGGAGGCCATCACCAAGTCTTTACCGGAGCGCCCGCCAGGCGGGACGTCCGGGCCAGCCCGAGACGGTAAGCCGCCGACGTGTGCATAGTCCGCCGCATGACTACCGAACTGCTTCACGGAGACCTTTGTCCGCTGTGCCGCCGCCCGCTCACTCTCCGCACGACCGTCGAAGTCCGCTCCAACCAGCCACACCCCACACGGACCGACAAAGTGCCGCACTGCAACAGCTGCGCCAGCGACATGACCCGCTCACAGGAGTGGGCGGACATGATGCGCGCCCTTTACGAGACCTGACTGAGCCGTGCGAATGCTGCGCTGCGCTGCGCTGCGACGGTTCAGCCGCTGCTCTTCCGGCGCACCCGCTTCGCCTGCTCCATGCCGGAACTGGGTCACCGGCGGGTGGTCACTCCAAGCTTCCCGTACCCGCCGCAGCCCTGTGGAAGGAGGCGGCGGGGACGGGGTAGGGGTGGGTGAGGCCATGGGCGCGGTGCAGGCGGTTGCGGGCGGTCACCTGCCCGGCCATCGCCTCCAGATGGGCGGCGTGGGCCAGCCCGGCCAGGCCGGTGTCGTCGAGCTGGAGGCGCCAGCGGTTGGCGGTGGTGTCGTAGTGGGCCTCGATCAGGGCCTCCCACAGCGTCCCGGCCGCCGCCGGGGCGGCGGCCAGATCGGGCAGGAGGTGGGTGTAGCGGCGCAACAGCAGCATCTCGTGCGGCTGGAGGGCGACCTCCTGCCAGGCAGAGTCGGCCGCCTTCGCCGACCAGGCCGGGCACGGCCGATCAGCCCCGGTGCGGTGGTGGTGCCAGACCAGCGCATCCATGCCTTCGGGGGTGATCCGCGCCGCCCGCGCCTCGGGCAGGCGGGAAACGCTGGCGCGCAGGACCTCGGAGGCAGGGACGGTACGGCACAGCCCGGCCCATTCCAGCACCCGCACCGCTCGTTCGTCGACGGGGCCGCCGACCGGCAGCCAGGTCTGCCGCACCGTCTCCCCCGCCCGCTCCGCCGCAGCGAGATGCTCCAGGACCGTCCACTGCCCGCCGGTGATCTTGTCGGTCATCCCCGCCTGCCCCTTTCTCGCCGAAGCCGGGGGCCGCTGTCCCCGAGCCCACGGGGAGGGATCATGGCCCACCGCGCACCGGCCGCGTGGTGTTTTCGCCCGTACACCACCCGTACAACTCCCGCCTGTCACCACAGGGTCTGTCAAACGAGCGGTGTAACCGGGGTTGTTGAGGGTTGCTGACGGGCTGCCGACAGACGGCCGTCGAAGGTGATGTCGAAGGCGTTCAGGGCGGTCTTCCAGCGCACGGTCCAGCGGGCCTGGCCCTTGCCGGTCGGGTCCAGCGACATGATCGCCATGTAAACGCACTTCAACGCGGCCTGCTCGTTCGGGAAGTGACCGCGGGCCTTGACCGCCCGCCGGATCCTGGCGTTCACGGACTCGATCGCGTTCGTGGTGCAGACGATGCGGCGGATCTCGGCATCGAATCGGAGGAACGGCGTGAACTCCTCCCAGGCGTTCTCCCAGAGCCGCACGACCGCCGGATACTTCCGGCCCCACGTCTCGGCGAACTCGGCGAACCGCTCGAGCGCGGCCTCCTCGGTCGGCGCCGTGCAGACGGGCTTCAGAACCTTGGCGATCTTGTCCCGGTCCTGGCGGGCGGCGTAGCGGAAGGAGTTCCGCAGCAGATGGACCACGCAGGTCTGGACGGTCGTTCGCGGCCAGACGGCCTTGACGGTCTCGGTCTCGGTCACGTTCTCGCTGGTCATCGATGCATCTTCCTTGATCAGGAGTTACACCGAACGTTTTACAGTCCCCGCCGCGAGCCCTCCGGGCAGCCGGAGCGAAGAACATCGCGGCCGGTCTCCGCCACAACGCCCGCGACCCCCGCCGCCCGCTCGCACTCCTCGGCCTCGCATGATCACAAACCGGGCGTCACACGACTACGCCGCCGCCTTGAGGATCTCGTTCGCCCGCTTCAGCTCGGCGATCTCCTTCTTCAGCGCCTTGAGCTGGGCCGATTCCTCCGTCGTCGTCCCCGGCCGCGTCCCCGCGTCGATCTCGTGCTGCTTCAGCCAGTTCCGCAGCGTCTCGCGGGAACCGATGCCGAGCTTGTCCGTGACCGCCTGCAGAGCGGCCGTCTCGGTCGGGTAGTCGCCGCGCACCTCGGCGACCATGCGCACCGCACGACGGCGGAGCTCAAGCGGGTAACGGGAAGGTCGTGCCATGACTCGACTCTTTCATGAAATCGGGTCTCCATTCGACACGGGGCGGTTCACACCACGACGTACCAGAGTAGGCGGATTGCCGTTTGTTTTCCAGTACGTTCCTCGCCAGGCGGGTGTCGTCTCTTCCGTTACGCGCTTGGCGAGGAACGTACTGGGGCGTACGGGGAATACGCCTGGATCAAATGCCCCTGAGAAGGGGGCCGAAGTCCGCGTCGTGACGGTGCGGCAGGGCTCCCCGTGCGAAAAGCTCAACCTGATGCGGAGGCCCTGGCGGGCAGAGAAGGGACACGCAGACCGGCGAGTAGTTGGTAGACTGTTTCGGTGCCCTTTCGCAGCGCCTCGACACCGATGTGTTCGTCGGTCCCGTGCATGCGCCCGAGCATGTCCCGGCTGACGGTGAATGGATATATGCCATATACGGGAATATCCTGCTCGCGGAAAGGCACCGCGCTGGTGACTGCCTCGAACTGGCAGGCCGTGGCTCTTACTCCCGGATGCGTTCTGCGTACCGCGGCCTGCCATGCCCGGAAGACATCCGTGTCCTGCCTGGAATCGGGCACCGACAGGTAGCCGCGCAGTCGGTCGACCACCTGCTGCTCGCTCTCGCCCGGGTTGCCGACCACGCTGAGCATAGCCCGGTCGCCGATCAGTGAGCGCAGCTCGGCGATGATACGACCCGGGTCGTCACCCCCGGGCAGAAAGGACGCCCGGAATTCAGCGGTCGCCGTCCCGGGCGCGATACTCGGGTAGTAGCCTGATCGGGCGGAAGTGAAGGCCAGCGTGGTGCGCAGCATCGCGTTGTGCAGCTCGGGCGTGTCGCTGAGCCGTACGACCGCCTCGCCGGCTCGGTCACGCTGTGTCTCAGTGCGGGCGTCGAGCATCTCTCGCAGGGCCGCAGCGAGCGAGGGGGAATTGGTGGCTTCGGAGAGTTCCGCGAAGTACCGACGGGATAGCGCGTTGGGGCGGATATGGGCCCGCCAGCCGCCCAGTTGGTCGAGTACCTCGCCGAGGCGGGTTATCGCCTGGCCCGTGAACGGCTTGGAGGTGTGTGTCGCGTACGCCCTGCATTCCAGCCGCAGCAGTAGGGAGCGCTTGTCGTTGCAGGTAAGCGAAGCGATCATCGGTGTTTTCCCGTCATGCTGGTTGAGCAGCCAGCCGCCCTCGGTGAGGACCGTGCCCGGCTCGACCACGCCGGGGTGCGTAGTGAGGAACCAGCGCACCCCATGCGGCCCTTGTTCCTCGTCGCAGTCGGACCAGAAGATGATGTCCCGCTCGAAGCGGGCTCCTTCCCGCACATGACGCAGAAGGGCGGCCACAAAGGCGGCGTTGACGCCCTTCATGTCGAGAGAGCCGCGGCCGTACAGCTTGCCGTCCTCTATGGCCCCCGCAAACGGTTCCCTGGTCCAGGTGTCGCCGGTGGCAGGTACGACGTCGGAGTGACCGAGCAGGAGCAGCGGTTTCTTGAGACTCGACCCATTGCCGGGAATGCGGGCGAAGAAATGGACATTGCCCTCCTTCGGGGTCGGCACGATTTCGGTGGTGACCCCTGCAGCCCGGAAGACCCCCTCCAGCATCCGCGCGTGAGGCAGGGTGAGTGCGCCATCGCCCGGGTTACTGGTGTCCTGCCGGATCATCGCGACAGCGAGACCGACCGGATCGGTCGGATCTCCGTCGAAGAAACCACCGGCAGCCGCCGATGCCTTGGGTGCCGAGGCCGTTTCGGCGCCCAGCGACAGCACCGTGCTCGCGATGATGGTCGCTCCCGCGCTGAGCACGGAGCGCCGTGCCGGCCGTGTGCTGGACAGGCCGTCCAGACATGCGGAAATGACCGCCGCTGGATTTTCCTGGTGGACGTAGTGCCCTCCCTCGACGGACAGCACGGCGCAGTCGGCACTGGTCCAACTCGTCCACCTGCGAACGGTGTCCTCCGGCACATGCGGGTCGTCAGTGGCCCACACCGCCCTGAGCTCGACGTGCGGGACAGCACTTTCGCGGCCGTCGTAACCCGCGGCCAGCCGCAGATCGGTCATCACCGGAGGCAGCAGCACCTCCTCAAACTCGGAATCCGTCAGCAGCTCCGGGTCGGTCAGACCCGCCTCGGTGACGAAGGCCCGGGCGTCGTCGAGTGTCACTTCCCCTCCGCCGCCATGAAAGTCGCCCGGTGACCACCCGGCCACCACGCACAGCCGGGCGACCGGCGTACCGCCGTCGAGTAGTCGGCGACACGTCTCGTATGCCAGCAGAGCGCCGAGGCTGACGCCGATCAGTACCAGTTGCCGCCCACTCGGTATCGCACGCACCTCCGAGGCGACGGCGTCCGCGTATACGGCCATGTCTGTAACGGGCTCCTCGTCGATGCGGCTGCCCCGGCCCGGCGGTGTGACCAGCGCGAGCGCGGTGTCGACAGGTAGCCGATCTCGCCAGGGGGTAAACGTTGAGCCATGTGCGCCGGTGGGTGCGAAGCAAACAGCAACGGTGCTCGAAGGCTCGTGCCGTGCGTCATGGATACTCAGCCAGGGCACGCTCATATCCGCTCCCCCCGGGCCTCGCGGCACAGGTCCGCGATCGCGCTGACGGTGGGCGCGCCGAGGATGCGGCGCAGCGGGACGCGTCGGCCGGCGGTTTTCGACAGCCGGTTGGCGAGCCGAACGGCGAGCAGCGAGTGGCCACCGGCATCGAAGAAGTTCTGGTCCGCGCCGGTCGGGGGAGCGCCGAGCAATTCCTTCCAGAGCGCCGCGACCGCCGCTTCGATGTCGTCGGACGGTACGAACCCGGTGGGCTGCTCCTGCTCGATGCTGTCAACGAGGGTGCGCAGGGCGGTGCGGTCCAACTTGCCGTTGGTGTTCAGCGGCAGCCTGGGAACCTGCTGGATTCGGGCGGGCAGCATGTAGTCGGGCAGTCGGTCGCGTAGATATGCCCGCAGCGCTGCGGTGGCAACCGTTTCAGCCGCCGTAACGCAGGCGATGATCCGTGGTTCGCCGCTCTCGCCCTCCGTGAACGTGCCCGCGTCGGTGACGTACGGGGCCTTGCGCAGGGTGGACTCGATCTCCTCGAGTTCGACGCGGTAGCCACGCACCTTGATCTGATTATCAGCTCTTCCGGTGATTTCCAGTACGCCGTCCGGGAGCCGGCGGCCGCGGTCCCCTGTCCGGTAGTGCCGCACTCCGGATTCGTCCGCGGTGAAGCGGTTCTCGTTGTCACCACCGAGGTAGTCCAACGCCAGCGGTGGCCCGGAGACCCACACCTCGCCCGTCACACCGGGCGGCAGCCGCCGTCCGAGCCGGTCGCGGACCGAGACCGATGCGCCCGCCACCGGAGTACCGACGGGCACGCGTACGGCGTCAAGGGGTAGGGCAGCTGTGTCGTACGAGGTGACATTGGACGCCGTCTCGGTCATGCCGTAGAGGTTCAGCAGTGTCGCGTCGGGCCAGACCTCACGGAACCGACGCACCGTGGCGACGGGAAGGGCGTCGGCGCCGCTGGTGACAAAGAGGGGCTGATGCCCACCGCTGAGTTTGGCGCTCTCCTCCAACAGTCCGGCGATAAGGTGTGGGGTCAGATAGAGATGAGTGATCCGCTCCCGCTCCACCACGGCGGCGAACAGTGCCGGGTCAAGTACCTCGTCGCTGCTGAGCACGACGGAGGGGACGCCTGCCAGCAGTCCGCCGAGCAGCTCCCACGGCGAGGCAACCAGTGCCACCGACTTCTGCACGGCCAGCACCGCGCGCTCGGGAAAGGGGTGGTCGCGCCACATCCATTCCAGCCGACCGCGGACGGAACGCCGATTGATGCGTACACCCTTCGGATTGCCCGTCGTTCCAGACGTGTAGACGATATGGAACAGCGCGTCGTCGTCCGGCTCCTCCCGGGGCGTCTGGTGTAACGGGCCCTCCACGACGGTGGTGAGTTTGACGCGGGGCGCGTCGAGCGTGGGGAACTGGTCGAGTCCGGGTTCCGCCAGCACGCAGTCCGGTCGCGTTTCCTCCACCATCCGGCGCTGCCGTCGCACGGGTATCGCCGGATCCAGACCGAGGTAGGCGGCGCCGGTTTTCAGCACAGAGAGCACCCCCGCGACCGCGGCGGGACCACGCTGGACGGCCAACGCCACCAGCGACCCCGGTCCGATGTCCTTGGCCGCGAGCTGGGCGGCCAGCCGCCCGCTCCATTCGTCTAGTTCACGGTACGTGAGGCTGCTGCCCGTGCAGTGAAGGGCAACGGCCTCGGGGCGGTCCTCCACCTGGTCGGCGAAGCGTTCGAGCAGGGTTTTGATCATGTGGTTCTGCCTCCCGGCATCAGGTCGAGGGACTGAACGGTGGTGCGTGTGGCGCGTTCGGGATCGGTCAGTGCCCGCAGCGCGATCAGGGTCGAATCCAGGACATTGCGTGCGGCCGAGGCGTCCAACAGCTCCTTCTGGTACGCGTACTGGAGCAGGAGCCGGTCGGGGCCGTGCGGCTGGACATATAGTGCGCAGTCGTACTTGGTGTAACCGGTGTCCAATTCGACGAAGCGGAAGTCGACACCACCGGCGCTGATCGCGCGCGCCGGGTACGGCAGCATGTTGAGCATCGTCTGGAAGACCGGTGTCGCAGCGGAACTGCGGGCGGCGCTCGGTAGCCGCCGGAGTGTCCAGCTGAAGGGGTGCTCGGCTGCGGCGTATGCTTCGTACACCGTCTCGCGCACTCCGGCGGTGAAGTCCGCCAGCGTGGCAGTGGGGTCGATGCGCAGCCGCAGAGGCAGCATGGCCAGCATGAACGCCGGTACGTCGATGGTCTCGGGGTGCTCCCGCCCGGCCATCGGTGCCCCGACGATCACCTCGTCGGCGTCGCCGTAATAGCCGAGCGCCAGCGTGTACGCGGCGAGCAACGGAACAAAAGCGGTCGATGACGTGGACAGTGCGGTGTGCCGCAGCCGTTGTGACAGCGCCTCGTCCAGCACCGTTTCGGTGATGTCACCGCGGTAGGTCGGCATGGCGGGGCGCTGCTTCTGTGCGATCTGAAGCACCGGAAGAGCCCCCGCGAGCTGCCGTAGCCAGTACGCGCCGGCCTCAGCCACCTCATCCGATGCCAGCAGCTTTGCCAGGTGCTCGAGATAGCGGTCGTAGCGAGTGGTGCGCTCCGGATCCGGTGCCGCGGGCAGTTGCTCGTACAACTCGGCAAGCCGCTGGAACAGGACGGTCGCGCCCCAGCCGTCGAGCAGCAGCTCGTGCATGGTGATCAGGATCCGGTGCGGACCGTCGGGCAGCCGATACAGACGTACGCGTAGCGCGGGTTCGGCCAGCAGGTCGAAGGGCTGGGCCGCTTCCTCCGCGGCGATTCGGCGAAACTCCTCTGCGGTGACGTCATCCGGATACCGGGGCAGCGGCACCTGCCAGTACGGGTAGTGGTGCACCACCTCCCGGTCGGACGTTCCGTCGTCCTCGGCGAACCTGGCGAGCAGCAGCGGATTCTCAGCGAGCAGCAGATCCCACGCCTTGGTAAGCTGCACCACGTCCAGGGGCCCGTCAAGCTCCAGAAAGCCCTGGTAGCTGTAGTAGGGGTTGAGCGGGTCGAGACGCCAATGGAAGTACACGCCGGCCTGTTGCGGGGTGAGTGGGCGGGTGCGCGGTGCGTCGTCCCAGGTGAGCGCTTTCTCCCCGGCATTGGTTCTGGTCCGCGACTCATCGAAGGCGGCGAGCGCGGCAGGGCTGCCGTCGCGCAGCACGTCGCGAAGACCGGCGGTCGTTCCCGCGTCACGTAGCCGCGCGACCAGCCGCATTGCCAGCAGCGAGTCGCCACCGAGCCCCAGAAAGAAGTCATGGCGGCCGACACACTCGATTCCGAGAAGTTCGGCGACGAACGCCGCAATTGTGGTCTCCGCTTCCCCGCGCGGCGGCACGTATGGCCGGCCGGCCGGACGCTGCCGGCGCGGCGGTTCGGGCAGCGCGTCGTAATCCGTCTTGCCGTTGCGGGTGAGCGGCAGCCGTGGCAGTACGACGAAGGAGTGCGGCACCATCGACGCGGGAAGCCGTTCTGCAACGTAGGCGCACAGGGCGTCCTCCGCCACTTCACCACCGGAAGCAGCAACATACGCGATGAGTCGGGGCGGCCCTTCAGCGGCCGGGCTATGGGCACTTTCACGGGCGACCAACGCACCGGCGTCACCCGAGGTGCGAATGGTGACCGCGCAAGCCGCGATCCCCGGATGGCTGCCCAGTACTGCCTCGATCTCGGCGAGTTCCATGCGCACACCACCAAGTTTCACCTGGCGGTCGACGCGACCCAGGTACTCCAGTCGGCCGTCCGGCAGAACGCGCACAGCGTCACCTGTGCGGTACAGCCGTCCCTTACCCGTGAAGGAGTTGGCGAAAAAGGCGAGCGCGGTCCGCTCCGGGTCGCCCAGATAACCCCGGCCCACGACGAGCCCGCCGATGAACAACTCACCCGCCTCGCCGTGTCGGCAGGCATGCCACAATCCGTCCTCGACGCGGAGCACGTACAGCTCGGCGTTGCCTATGGGGGAGCCGATCGGCAGGTGGCGTACCTCGGTCCCCGGGCAGCCGACCACGGCATGAGTGACGTCGTCGGAACACTCGGTCGGGCCATAGGCGTTGAGTAACGCGATGCCGGGGAGGGCGGCATGCCAGCGCCGTGCCAGAGCAGGAGCGAGCTCCTCGCCGGTGGCGATCATCCAGCGCAGGGCGCCGGGCGAGACCCCGGTGCTCTCCTGGGCGTCAAGCAGAAAGCGCATCAAGGTGGGCACGGTCTCGAGTACCGTGGTACCACGGTGTCGGACCGTCTCCAGTAACAGGCCACCGTCTTGGGCCTGTTCGTCACTGAACACCTGGACTCGGCCGCCAACCAGGAATGGTGCCAGCATCTGCCACACCGAGATGTCGAAACCGAGCGGTGCGGTTTGCGCGAGCCTGTCGTCCGCGGTCAGACCGAGGTCGTCGACCTTGGCACACAGATGGTTGAGCATCCCCTGGTGCTCAACCACCGCTGCCTTGGGGCGGCCGGTCGAACCAGACGTGTACAGGACGTAGCGCACTTCGTGGGGGGCGGGCGGTACGGGGCGGGTGTACGGCTGGTCCGCCAGTGCGGTGGATGCGATGGGCACTCCGGCCGCCCGTGCGCCGTCGACCAGCTCACCGTGGTCGTCCGAGCCGCCGGCGGTGAGGAGCAGCACCGCACCGCTGTCGGCGAGCAGCGACTCGACGCGCGCGGCGGGCCAGCCCGCGTCCACTGGCAGGTAGGCGGCACTCAGCAGCTCCAGCGCGAGGAAGGCCGTGATGACGTCGATGCCGCGTCGACCACCGACGGCGACGATCTGGCCCTTGTCCACTCCGCAGGCCGCCAGGTATGCGGCGGCACGGTGCACGCGGTCCGTCAACTGGGCGTAGCTGAAGTGGTGCTCACCGTCCTCGACGGCAGTGCGGTCCGGGTCGCTGACCGCGTACCGCTCGACATACGCATGGACGCCGTTGTCCAGTTCGTACGGCTCGCTGCGGGTGAGTGCCGCCGCGGTGGCCTGTTCCAGAGCTCCTTCGGCCAGCGGGAGCGGCGGATAATACTCCGGCAGCCCTTTCACTGCGTCCCCTCGCTTCCTGCGACCGCACCGGCGGTCTTCTCCATCACGACGAGGAGGTACTCCACGGGAACACCCGTACCCCGCTCATCAGTCGTGTGGAAGTTTTCGGTCATCTCAATCATCTCGGCCCGCAATTCCTGCCACCGCGAAGACGGCGAAATCGTGTTCCGTGCGGCGATGCAAGGACCGAAGCAGTTCTCGAAGAAAACGACTAATTCCTCGGCCGTTCTGAAGGGATAGAAGAGTTCCCGGATCTCTGCCGTCACCGTGAACCCAGGTCCGAACAACTCGGTCAGGTAGTCCGCGGATCCCCACAACATGGGCTGACCCTGATGGCCGTTGGGGGAGGGGAAGTAGGCGGAGAGTATCTCTTGAAAGTGCGCAGTCCAACTGCGCGCCGTCCAGTTGCACATGCCGATCCGCCCTCCCGGCCGCAGTACCCGGGTCATCTCGCTGGACGATGCGGCGTGGTCAGGTGCGAATTGCACGCCGTAGGTTGAGGTCACCAGGTCAAAGGAGGCGTCGGCGAACGGCAATTCCTGCACATCGCCCCGATGCAGGGACACTTCGACCTCGGCCTGCGCGAAACGTTCCTGTGCGTCCGGAAAGAACTCGTCTGTCAGATCGAGCCCGGTGACCACGACGCCGCGCTCGGCGGACAGAAGCGCCACATTGCCGTTTCCGGTGGCTACATCGAGGTGGCGGGTGGTGCCCGGCTCAGGCGCGAGCCGCTCAACCAACTCGACTGCGCCGGGCCGCAGCAGATCGGCGACAAGACGGTACTCGCCGTACGACCACATCGTGCGGTTGATTTCCTGGGTGGTTTGGTCAATCGCCATGTGACTTCCTCAGAGCGAGAGCTGGGCGCCGATACCGGTGGCCTCGGCGTGGGTGTGGACACGGCTGGCGACGGCGACATCGAGGATCGACATGCCGAACGGATTGCTGATCACGATCTCGTCCTCATCACTGCGGCCCGGGTGCCGGCCAGTGAGTACATCGCCGAGCGTGCCGTCCACGCGCCGAGCGCCGGGCTGTGGGGTCACCTCGTCCCGGGGGTTGCCGTCGAGGTCGAGCAGAGTGCCCGCCCGGTACATCCGGCCGAGCAGCCGACGCGGGTCGTCCCGCACCAGACCCCAGTCGTCGACGATCACCGTGTCCGCCGCGAGCACGGCGGCCTCGGTGAGGTCGTCCAGCGAGACATGGCAGACGAGGGCGCCGGGTCGCAGCCAGTCAGGCTCGATATAGCCCTGCGTCACGGTTGTGACAGGCACGACGATGTCGGCATCCCGCACGGCCCTCCGGGCGTCGTCGGCGAGTACGGTCTCGACATATGCGGCATCGGGAAGCGAGACGATGCTGCTGGCAAGCGCCTTGGCGCGGCCGGGTGCCACATCGTAAAGCGCGATGCGGCGCAGAGTGGGCACGGTGTGCAGCAGCAGTGCCACATGCGCACGGGCGAGCGCGCCGCAGCCGAGTAGCGCCAGATGCCGTGGCGCGTCGACCGCCAAGTGCCGCACGGCGAGTGCGGTCACCGCTGCGGTGCGCATGGCGCTGATGTACGCGGCCTCCATCAGTGCGACCGGTCGGGCGGTCTCCGGATCGAGGAGTAGTGTGAACCCCTGGGAGCGGGGAATGCCGCGTCCGGGGTTGCCGATCGAGGCGTTGATCGTCTTCATGCCGATCACCGGCGGATTGCCGTCTTCGACCAGCGCGCCGGGCATGGCCAGCAGCCGGGCTGAGTCGCCCTGTGGTGTGATCCAGCCGAGGTAGGCTTCCTCGGGAAGTACCGACTGCCCGGCGGCGTGCACCCGCAGGGCATCGGCCACCTCGGTGACAATATCCAGGCCGCAGGCCGACTTGATGACGTCCGCGCGCGTCAGATAGCGGAAGGTGCAGTTGGGGTATCGCTCGAAATCCATATCGGACGGGTCCTCCCTGAGGGAAACAGCCGGGGATATGAGGTCAGCCGTCGGCAGGAGCCCTGGGCCTTACGGCCTGGGCCGAGTACGCGACGGTGGCCGGACCGCGCCTCCCGCGCAGCATGAGAAACGGAACCAGCGCACCCAGAAGCAGGACGCAGGCGAGCATGATCCACCCCGTTCGCCCCAGGGCAAGCACGACGCCAGTCATCAGCACGGGTCCCGCCACACGGTTGGCGACGGTGCGGCTGGTGTTGAACAGCACCAGATAGGCACTGCGAGCCTCTGCGGGCGCGAGGTCGAAGGAGAGCGTCCAGGAGGCGCCTATCTGCAGTAGCTCGGCGAACGTCAACAGGACGATGGCACCGGCCATCACCAGGACCGCGTCCCGTGTTCCGAAGCCCGGGGCCGCCGCGAAGGCCAGCGCCCCGCAGCCGAGTAGCGACGCCGCCCCCGCGTATGAGAGCCAGGCCCGGCGACTCGTGTTGTAGCAACGGGTCAGCGGGTACTGCAGTGCGACGCATAGCACGGTGTTGACGGCGTAGAGAATGCCGACGAATCGCTCCGGTACATCGGTCGCGGTGATCAGCCACAGCGGGAAGGCCACGTTGAGCATGGGCATCCACATCGACACCAGTGCGTTGTACGCGGTGAAACCGAGCAGCCGGCGGTCTTTGAGAAGCTCGGTTACGCTGGTGGACGCGACGACAACGTCCGCGGCATCCCCGCCCCGCGCGACGGCGAACACGACAGCAACAACCACATAGGCGAGCGCGCCGCCGATGAGCAGTAACCGGAAGGCGTTCGTGGAACCGGTACCCAGCACGGAGCCGGCGATGAGCCCGCCCAGGCTGATGCCGATGTTGACGACGGTGCGCTGCACTGCCATCACCTTGGCACGCAGGTCTCCCGCTGTGCGTGCCCCGACGTACGCCTGCACCAGTGCGGGAGAGGACTGCTCGGTGACCGCGATGACGGCCACCACGAGCAGAAAGCTCCACCAGCCGTCCACCCACAGATAACCGATCGTGGCCAGGGCGCGCAGTAGCATCACGCCGGTCAGCACCGGTCTCGCACCGAAGCGTTCGGCTAGCCGGGCGATGGGCAGGGCGGCGATGATGGCGATGGCCCCGCCAATCGTCAGTCCCTGTCCGACAGACGATGTACTGAGGTTGGCGACCTTGACGAAGTAAATCGTCGAGACGGCCAGGAAGAGCCCCGTTCCGGTCCATTCGATCAGGGTGGCGCCCTGCACGACCGGCAGGAAGTTCCGGTAGCCGTAATTCGGGAGCCGCTGGGGGGTGGCACTCTTACTCATGGTCAGTCAGTGTTCCTGGCGCGGCCGAGCGAAGAAAAGACCTTCTCGGCGCAGTCGTTCCACCGCATGGGGGATTTCTTTGGCGACACCCTGCTCGGTTGCCCAGTCGTCGGAGTAGAGGGTGTCGCGGTATTTTTCGCCGCCGTCGGCGGCGAGGCAGACCGCAAGTCCACGCGCGTCGCCGTGGTGGCCCCTGTTTTCGCCGTGTTCCAGGTCATCGAGAAGCGCGCGGACGGTGCAGCCGCTAGAACCTCCAAGCGCCAGCCCCACGTCCTCGGCCATGATCCGGCAGACCGCGATGGCTTCCACGTCGTCGACATGCACAGCGCGGTCATAACTGTGTGGTTCCTTGAGGAAGACCGACGGACGACTCGCTCCAAGCCCCGGTATCAGCCGACGACCCGCACTGCCCCCGAGAGCGAGTGAGCCGCGTACGTCCACGGCGACCGTCTCGACCTCTGGACGATACTCCCGCAGGTAGGCGGAGGTGCCGGCGAGTGTGCCCCCTGTGGATACCGGGACGTACACCGCGGCGAGGTCCGCGCCCGCCTGCTCGGTGAGTTCGGGTCCTGTAGTGAGCCGATGCTCATTGGGAGAGGCCCAGTTCTCGTACTGGTTGGGCCATCGGTAGTCGGTGTTCTCGGCGCAGAGCTCCCGTACCCGCTGCAGCCGGCTCAGCAAGTAACCACCGTATCCGTCCGGTTCGTCGACGACCAATACATCGGCGCCGTTTTCTGTGAGCAACCGGCGAGTGGTGTGCGGTGTCTTGGGATCGACCACCGCAATGAAGGCGCAATCCAGTAGGGGAAGCAGTCGAGCCAGGGCCAGGCCGAGATTCCCAGAGGTGGACTCCACCACCACCGTGCCCGGTACGAGCGGCCGCTCATCGTGCAGTGCCCGTAAAAGCCCCACTGCGGTGCGATCCTTCACGGATCCCGTGGGTCCGTGCTGCTCCATTTTCAGCCCCAGAGGCCACGACTGCCCCTGGTAGGCGATGTTTAAGATCACCAACGGCGTTCCGCGGAGAGCCTGCGCTAAGACAGGTTGGACCCCTGGCATTGCTTCCCTCCGCGTGATTCGCAATAAGCTCTGATCTACCCGCCCTGTCTGCGTGCTGTCTTGCATGGGGAACTTTAAACGCACCCCCTGATGTAAGCAACACCTTTGCTCCTGGACCTGTCATCGCTGGCAGAAATTGATACCTTGCTCGCTCTGCGGTGCAGACTGATGTCGCCTGCACCGACAAGGTCGGGGGGGCGCCTGCCGGCCGGTTCAAGGCACGGTCGCGGAGATGGAAATGGCCGATTCTATTGGCCGTGGACCCCATAGCCAGGGCTTCGGCGTAGTCGAGTGACGTCCGGTTTGTGATCAACCGAGGCCGAGGAGCGCGAGGGGTCGCCGAGGGTCGCGGGCGTTGTGGCGGAGACCGGCGGCGATGTTC
>NZ_JBXUOY010000114.1:0-15201 GCF_057196705.1 Streptomyces sp. ATLC9
TGTCCACGCTCCGGAAGCCGCCCGCGTCAGGAGACGTCGATGACGGCCTTCCCCCTGGTCCGCCCGGACTGGCTGAGCCGCCACGCCTCGGCGGCCTCGGCCGGCGGCACGGCTCCCCTCCCCGCTTCCGTCGCACCCGCCGCAGCAGCGCGTCAGCGCAGCAGCAACCCGGCGGCCTCCCGGGCTCCGATGTCGTCCGGGGGCAGGGTCACCAGGCCCATCTCGGCCGGGCCCGCCAGCAGCGGATGGGAGGGCAGGACGCGGACGGTGTAGCCGAACGGCCCGGTGCGGTCCAGCGCCAGCGGCCCCTCGTACAGCCGGCTCCCGTCCTCCTCCGGCCCGCCGGAGGGCTTGAGCGGTACGCACACCGCCTCCTCGCCCGCGATGGAGTCCGACTCGTCAACCCGTCCGGCGACCGCCTGCACCTCCACGTCGTCCGGCTCCAGGCCGCCGAGCGCCACCAGCACCCGCAGCGACAGCGAGGCGCCCAGCTCCACGGACTCGCAGACCGACTCCACATGGTCGATCGCCACCCGCGGCCAGTTCGCGCGCACCCGTGCCTTCCACGCCGCCAGCCGCCCGGCGGCGCCGGCGTCCAGCGCACGGTGGGCACGGGCGGCGGGGGTGTACAGCCGCTCGGTGTACTCGCGCACCATCCGGTCGGCGAGCACCTTCGGCCCGAGCCTCTCCCGGGTCTGGCGGACCATCTCGATCCACCGTTCGGGCAGTCCGTCGCCGGCCGGTCCACGGTCGTAGAAGCACGGCGCCACATGCTCGCGGAGCAGTTCGTAGAGGGCCGCGGCCTCCATGTCGTCGCGCCGCTCGCGGTCCTGCGCGCTCTCGTGCGCCGCACCGGGCCCGCCGCCGTCGGCGGTCGGGATGGCCCAGCCGAAGTCCGGCTCGTACCACTCCTCCCACCAGCCGTCCCGCACCGAGAGGTTGAGGCAGCCGTTGAGCGCCGCCTTCATCCCCGAGGTCCCGCACGCCTCCAGCGGGCGCAGCGGGTTGTTCAGCCAGACGTCGCAGCCGGTGTAGAGCCCCTGCGCCATGGCCATGCCGTAGTCGGGCAGGAAGACGATGCGGTGGCGCACCCGCGGGTCGTCGGTGAACCGCACCAGTTCCTGGATCAGCCGCTTGCCGCCGTCGTCGGCCGGGTGCGCCTTGCCCGCGACCACGAGCTGGACGGGCCGGGTGGGGTGCAGCAGCAGCTCGGTGAGCCGCTCGCGGTCGCGCAGCATCAGGGTCAGGCGCTTGTAGGACGGAACGCGGCGGGCGAAACCGATGGTGAGCACGTCCGGGTCCAGGACGCCGTCGATCCAGCCGAGTTCGGTGTCCGAGGCGCCGCGCTGCCGCCAGGACGCGCGCAGCCGCCGCCGCACCTCGTGCACGAGCCGCTCGCGCAGGGTGCGGCGGGTCTCCCACAGTCCGGCGCCGCCGGCGTCGGCGGGCAGCGTCCACATCTCGTCGGCGGTCCAGGTGGGGGCGTGGACGCCGTTGGTGATGGAGGTGATGGGCACCTCGGCGGCGTCGAAGCCCGGCCACAGTCCGGCGAACATCTCCCGGCTGACCGAGCCGTGCAGCGTGGAGACGCCGTTGGCCCGCCGGGCGAGCCGGAGCCCCATCACGGCCATGTTGAACAGTCCCGGGTCGCCGCCGGGGTAGGTCTCGGTGCCCAGCCGCAGCACCTGCTCCACGTCCACGCCGGGCAGCTCGCCGTCGTCGCCGAGATGGCGGGCGACCAGGTCACGGTCGAAGCGGTCGATGCCGGCGGGAACGGGGGTGTGGGTGGTGAACACCGTCCCGGCGCGCACGGCCTCCAGAGCGGTGTCGAAGGGGACGTCCTCCCCGGTCATCTCCCGGACGCGCTCCAGTCCGAGGAAGCCCGCGTGCCCCTCGTTGGTGTGGAACACCTCGGGGGCGGGATGGCCGGTGACGCGGCAGTACGCGCGCACCGCCCGCACCCCGCCGATGCCCAGCAGCATCTCCTGGAGCAGCCGGTGCTCGCTGCCGCCGCCGTAGAGCCGGTCGGTGACGTCGCGTTCGCGCGGGGCGTTCTCCTCCACGTCGGAGTCGAGCAGCAGCAGGGGGACGCGGCCGACGCGGGCCCGCCAGACGTGGGCGCGCAGGGTGCGCGCGCCGGGCAGCCGCAGGTCCACGCGGACCGGGGAGCCGCCCGGCTCGCGCAGCGGTTCCAGCGGCAGTTCGTTGGGGTCCAGGAGGGGGTAGTGCTCCTGCTGCCAGCCGTCGCGCGACAGGCTCTGGCGGAAGTAGCCGTGGCGGTACAGCAGTCCCACCCCGATCAGCGGGACGCCGAGGTCGCTGGCGGACTTGAGGTGGTCCCCGGCGAGGATGCCGAGCCCGCCGGAGTACTGGGGCAGGGCCGCCGTGATGCCGAACTCGGGGGAGAAGTAGGCGATGGCGGCGGGCAGTTCGCCCTCCGCGCGCTGGTACCAGCGCGGCTCGGTCAGGTACTCGCGCAGATCGCCCGCGGCGGCGGACAGCCGCTCCAGGAAGTCGCGGTCATGGGCCAGCTCCTCCAGCCGCCGGGCGGACACGGTGCCCAGCGTCCGCACCGGGTCGCCGCCGGAGGCCTGCCAGCCGTCGGGGTCGGCCCGGCGGAAGAGCTCTCTGGTCTCGGGGTGCCAGGACCAGCGCAGGTTGTGCGCCAGGTCGCTGAGCGGTCGTAGGGGTTCCGGAAGGACGGGACGTACAGAGAATCGACGAATGGCCTTCACACCTCGACGGTAGCCGGACCCCGGCCGTTTTCGCCCTGTAACCCGTCATCACGTCACCAAAGGCTCCATAGGCGCATATGCGCGCACTCGTCGTGCGCCCGCGCATCGCGCCCGTGTCCGCCTCCCCCGGCCCTCCGCCGGGCGCCGGGCGCCGGCGCGGAAAGAGGAGGAGTTTCCCGGCTCGTGGCGGGAACGGTCAGGTTGGGCACGTTTGCTTACCAGTAGTTCACATTGAGGCGGATGCCCGCCCCGTCCCGGCGGGCAGTCTCTCCTCCTACCGCCCTTCCCGGGTTCTCCCGGAACAACCGTCACGCCAGCCGAGTGAAAGCGGACAGGAGCGGCCATGCCCCCGGCCCGTCAACGGTCTGTGGAACAGATAGAAAGAACAAAACCATCCGTAACGCCACCAGGTGGTCCAATGATCGGTCGCATCCCCGTGCTGGACGTCCACCCGCTCGTCGACTGCGGGCGCCGCCCGGCGAAGGCCGTGGCCGGTGAGACCTTCCACGTCTCGGCCACCGTCTTCCGCGAAGGCCACGACGCGGTCGGCGCGAACGTCGTCCTGCGCGACCCGAACGGAAGCCCGGGCCCGTGGACCCCGATGCGGGAACTGGCGCCGGGCACCGACCGCTGGGGCGCCGACGTCACCCCCGGTTCGGAGGGCCGATGGTCCTACACCGTCGAGGCGTGGGGCGATCCGGTCGGCACCTGGCGGCACAACGCGAAGATCAAGGTACCGGCGGGGATCGACGCCGAGCTGACCCTCACCGAGGGCGCGCTGCTGCACGAGCGGGCC
The DNA here is from genome assembly GCF_057196705.1 of Streptomyces sp. ATLC9. Classification (NCBI taxonomy): domain Bacteria; kingdom Bacillati; phylum Actinomycetota; class Actinomycetes; order Kitasatosporales; family Streptomycetaceae; genus Streptomyces; species Streptomyces sp. ATLC9. The sequence goes on from NZ_JBXUOY010000114.1 coordinate 3,532, forward strand.
GCCGCGGGAGTGCCCGAGGACGACGGCCGCGCGGCCGTCCTGGAGGCGGTCGAGGGCCTGCGCGACGCCTCCCGCCCGGTCGCCGCGCGGCTGGCCGCGGCGCTGGCGCCCGGGGTGGTGTCCGCGCTGGACCGCCACCCGCTGCGCGAGCCGGTCACCGCCACCCGCCCCCTGCCGCTGCTGGTGGAGCGCAGGAGGGCGCTGTTCGGCTCCTGGTACGAGTTCTTCCCGCGCTCGGAGGGCGCGGTGGTGGAGGAGGGCGAGCCGCCCGTCCCCGGCACCCTGCGCACGGCCGCCGAGCGGCTGCCCGCGATCGCGGACATGGGCTTCGACGTGGTCTACCTTCCGCCGGTCCACCCCATCGGCGAATCGTTCCGCAAGGGTCCCAACAACTCCCTCACCGCCGGGCCCCACGACGTCGGCAGCCCCTGGGCCATCGGCTCGGCCGCCGGCGGGCACGACGCGATCCACCCGGACCTGGGCACCTTCGAGGACTTCGACCGCTTCGTGGCGCGCGCCCGCGAACTGCGCGTGGAGGTGGCCCTGGACTTCGCCCTGCAGTGCTCGCCGGACCATCCGTGGGTCAAGGAGCACCCTGAGTGGTTCCACCACCGCCCCGACGGGACGATCGCCTACGCCGAGAACCCGCCGAAGAAGTACCAGGACATCTACCCCATCGCGTTCGAAGCGGACATGGCCGGGCTCGTCGCCGAGACCGTGCGGATCCTGCGGATGTGGATGTCCCACGGGGTGCGGATCTTCCGCGTGGACAACCCCCACACCAAGCCGGTCGTCTTCTGGGAGAAGGTGATCGGCGAGATCAACGGGACCGATCCCGACGTCGTCTTCCTGGCCGAGGCGTTCACCCGCCCGGCGATGATGCACACCCTGGCCAAGATCGGCTTCCAGCAGTCCTACACCTACTTCACCTGGCGCAACGGGAAGGACGAGCTGACCGAGTACCTCACCGAACTCTCCGGGGACGCCGCCTCCTACATGAGGCCCAACTTCTTCGTCAACACTCCCGACATCCTCCACGCATACCTCCAGGAGGGCGGGCGCCACGCGTTCGAGGCCCGCGCGGTGCTCGCCGCGACCCTCTCCCCCTCCTGGGGGGTCTACTCGGGCTACGAGCTGTGCGAGTCGACACCGGTCAGGCCGGGCAGCGAGGAGTACCTTGACTCGGAGAAGTACCAGCTCCGCCCGCGCGACTGGGCGGCCGCGGAGCGTGCGGGCACCACCATCGCCCCGCTCCTCACCGAACTGAACCGGCTGCGCCGCCGCCATCCGGCACTGCAGGAGCTGCGCAACCTGCGCTTCCACCACAGCGACAACCCGTCGATCATCGTCTATTCGAAGCACTGCGCACACCCGTACGCCGACACGGTTCTCACGGTGGTCAACCTCGATCCCCACCACACCCACGAGGCCACGGTCTCGTTGGACCTGGCGGAACTCGGCCTCACAACCGCTCAGGCCAGTGGCGCCGAACTTTTCCCGGTGCGCGACGAGCTCACCGGCGAGACCTATCACTGGGGCAGGGACAACTATGTGCGCCTGGAGCCGGGCCGCGGTGCGGCGCCCGCGCACATCCTCTCCCTGCGACCGTCCCCACAGACCGGAGGGTCACCCAACCATGACCGTCAATGAACCCGTCATCGACACGTTCGAGGACACGCCCGCCAAGGACCGCGATCCCGATTGGTTCAAGAGGGCCGTCTTCTATGAAGTGCTGGTCCGGTCCTTCCAGGACAGCAACGGCGACGGCATCGGCGATCTGAAGGGCCTCACCGCCCGGCTCGACTACCTGCAGTGGCTGGGCGTGGACTGCCTCTGGCTGCCCCCGTTCTTCAAGTCCCCGCTGCGGGACGGCGGCTACGACGTCGCCGACTACACCTCCGTCCTCCCCGAGTTCGGCGACCTCGCCGACTTCGTGGAGTTCGTGGACGCCGCACACCAGCGCGGCATGCGGATCATCATCGACATGGTGATGAACCACACCAGCGACCAGCACCCGTGGTTCCAGGAGTCCCGGCGCGACCCCGACGGGCCCTACGGCGACTACTACGTGTGGGCCGACGACGACAAGCAGTACCCGGACGCCCGCATCATCTTCGTCGACACCGAGGCGTCCAACTGGACGTTCGACCCGGTGCGCAAACAGTACTACTGGCACCGCTTCTTCTCCCACCAGCCGGACCTCAACTACGAGAACCCGCAGGTCCAGGATGAGATGATCTCGGCACTGAAGTTCTGGCTGGACCTGGGCATCGACGGGTTCCGGCTGGACGCGGTCCCCTACCTGTACGCGCAGGAGGGCACCAACTGCGAGAACCTCCCGCAGACCCACGGGTTCCTGAGGAAGGTCCGCGCCGAGATCGACGCGCACTACCCCGACACCGTGCTGCTGGCCGAGGCCAACCAGTGGCCGGAGGACGTCGTCGACTACTTCGGCGACTACTCCAAGGGCGGCGACGAGTGCCACATGGCGTTCCACTTCCCCGTCATGCCGCGCATCTTCATGGCGGTGCGGCGCGAGTCGCGCTATCCGGTCTCCGAGGTCCTGGCCAAGACCCCCGCCATCCCCTCGGGCTGCCAGTGGGGCATCTTCCTGCGCAACCACGACGAGCTGACCCTGGAGATGGTCACCGACGAGGAGCGCGACTACATGTACGCGGAGTACGCCAAGGACCCGCGGATGCGCGCCAACATCGGCATCCGGCGGCGGCTGGCCCCGCTGCTGGACAACGACCGCAACCAGATCGAGCTGTTCACCGCCCTGCTGCTGTCCCTGCCGGGTTCGCCGATCCTGTACTACGGCGACGAGATCGGCATGGGCGACAACATCTGGCTGGGCGACCGGGACGCGGTGCGCACCCCGATGCAGTGGACGCCCGACCGCAACGCGGGCTTCTCCTCCTGCGATCCGGGCCGGCTGTTCCTGCCCACGATCATGGACCCGGTCCACGGCTACCAGGTCACCAACGTGGAGGCCGCCATGAGCAGCCCCTCCTCGCTGCTTCACTGGACCCGCCGGATGATCGAGATCCGCAAGCAGAACCCGGCCTTCGGACTGGGCACCTACACCGAACTGCCCTCCTCCAACCCGGCCGTGCTCGCCTTCCTGCGCGAGTACGGGGACGACCTGGTGCTGTGCGTGAACAACTTCTCGCGGTTCCCGCAGCCCACCGAGCTGGATCTGAACGCCTTCGGCGGACGCCACCCGGTGGAGCTGATCGGCGGGGTGCGGTTCCCTCCCATCGGGGAACTGCCGTATCTGCTGACCCTGGCCGGGCACGGCTTCTACTGGTTCCGGCTGCGCGAGCAGACGTGAGGGGGAAGTAGGGCAGGCATGGACAGCGGGGGCCCGGGAACAAGCCATAACACGGATTGGGCCCGGGCCGCCGCGGGCAGTATCCCTCTCACCACCGACCGCACCGCTCGAAGCAGTTCGCTAGCCCGCTTGGTGGGTACTCCCCGACACGTCCCGCACCGCCGGACAGCCACAGCCGCAATCCGGGACACTCTGCCGTACCTTTCGTGTGCCCGGGGAAAGGACGCCATGTCGGACAGCTCCTCGCCGCGCGCCGCCGTCGTCGCCACGCGCGAGCCGGAGGGCGCGGCGCTGCTGCGTTCGCTCACGCCACTGCTCACCGAATGGCTTCCGCGGCAACGCTGGTTCGCCGGGAAGGGACGGCCCGTCAGCGGGTTCGCCCTCGTCGCCGCCACCGAGCTGCTGCCGTGCGCGGGCGGGGCCGCGCCGGGGCTGCTGCACCTGCTGGTGCGGGCCCGCCAGCCCGGCGGGCCGGAGCAGACCCATCCGGTCCCCGCGGACTGCTACCAGCTGCTGCTGGGCGTGCGCGACGCCCTGCCGCCGCCGCTGGCCGGCTCCCTGATCGGCCACCCCGCCGACGGGCCGCTGGCCGGCCGCACGGTGTACGAGGCCCTGCACGACCCGCGGCTGGCCGCCGTGCTGCTGGAGCGGCTGCGCTCCCCGGGACGACTCGGCCCGCTGCTCTTCCAGCGGGAGCGCGGCACCACGATCCCGCAGGGGCTGCCGCCCAGGCCGCTGAGCGTGGAGCAGTCGAACTCCTCGGTGGTCTACGGCGACAGCCACATTCTCAAGCTGTTCCGCCGCGTCAGTCCCGGCGTCAACCCCGATCTGGAGCTGCCGCTGGCCCTGGCGCGGGCCGGGTCGGACCGGGTGCCCGCGCCGGCCGCCTGGTTCGAGGCGCGTCCCGGCGAACGCCCCGGCGAGGGCGGCGAGGCGGGCGAACCGATGACGCTGGGCGTGCTCCAGCCCTTCCTGTCCGGCACCAGCGACGGCTGGCAGCTCGCCCTGGGCTCGCTGGCGTCGCACGGCGACTTCTCCGGTTCCGCGCGTGCGCTGGGCCGGGCGATCGCCGAGGTGCACACCACGCTGGCGCAGGCGCTGCCGGTGACGGCGCTGGGGCGCCGCCAGCTGGAGTTCATCGCCTCCGGCATGAACGAGCGCCTGGAGGCCGCGGCCGCCGCCGTACCCTCCCTGCGCCAGTACCGGGGGAAGCTGCACACCGTCTTCGACGCCGTCGCCGGACTCGGCCGCGGCGGGCGGTCCTGGTCCGCCCAGCGCATCCACGGCGATCTCCATCTGGGCCAGGCGCTGTGCGCGGAGGACGACGGCCGCTGGTCGGTCATCGACTTCGAGGGCGAGCCCGCCCGTCCCATCGCCGAGCGCCGCCGCCCCCAGCCGGTGGTGCGGGACATCGCGGGCATACTACGCTCCTTCGACTACGCGGCGTGCCAGCACGCCCGGTCCTCCCCGGGCGAAGCCGGGTGGGCCCGCCGGTGGTCCGAGAAGAACCGTGACGCCTACTGCTCCGGCTACGCCGAGGCCTCCGGCTCCGACCCGCGCGACGAGGGCGTCCTGCTGCGCGCGTACGAGACGGACAAGGCCGTCTACGAAGTGCTCTACGAGGCCAGGCACCGTCCCGCCTGGCTCGCCATCCCGATGTCCGCCGTCCAGCGGCTCGCGGACACCTGAACGATTCCGTGCACAGGAGGCCCCTTCCGTGACCCCCCGTCCCGACAGCCGACCGCTCTCCGAAACCTCCCCGCGGCCCGTCCGCACCGGCGGCCGGGACGGGGACGCCGTCCCGGCCGCCCCCTCCGGAGCCGCCGGTCCGAAGACCCCGGCCGGGACCACCGGTCCCTCCGGGGGGGATGCCGCAGAGAAGACCGCGGCGTCCGGGTCCGCCGCGAAGGCCCCCGCGAAGAAAACCGCCAGGAAGACGGCCGCCAAGAAGACCGCGACCGAGAAGGCCGTGGCGAAGAAGGCGGTGGCCAAGAAGGCGGTGGCCAAGAAGGCCGCCGCGAAGAAAACGGCCGCGAAGAAGACCACCGGGAAAGCGGCGGCCGGGAAGACCGCGGCGTCCGGGTCCGCCGCGAAGGCCCCCGCGAAGAAAACCGCCAGGACCGCGGCGGCCGGGAGGGCGGCGGTACCGGAGCCCGCGGCCCTGCGCCAGGAGGAGCCGCTGAAGGACCACGCCCCCAACTGGCCCGGTGCCCGCCCGCCCGCCCCCCGCCGCGGCGACGACGTCCCGGCCGGACGGGGCGTCGGGCGCGCCGCTCCGCTCGACCCCGGCGAGCGGCAGCGTCTGCTGCACGGCTCCCACCACGACCCGCACACGGTGCTCGGCGCGCACCGGGTGCCCGGCGGGGCGCTGTTCCGGGCGCTGCGGCCGTACGCCCGCTCCGTCACCGTCCTGACCGAGGGGGTGCGGGCCGAGCTGCACGACGACGGGGACGGGCTGTTCTCCGGGGTCCTCCCGCCGGCCGCCGGGCTCTCGGCGCCCTCCTACCGGCTGCTGGTGCGCTACGGCGAGGAGCCCGGCGAGGACGAGCTGGAGGCCGAGGACCCGTACCGCTTCCTGCCCTCGCTCGGCGAGCTGGACCTGCACCTGATCGGCGAGGGCCGCCACGAGGAGCTGTGGCGGGCGCTGGGCGCGCGCCCCATGACCGTCGACGGGGTGGCCGGCACCCGCTTCACCGTCTGGGCGCCCAACGCCCTGGGGGTACGGGTCGCCGGGGACTTCAACCGCTGGGACGGCACCGCCTGCCCCATGCGCTCACTGGGCGGCAGCGGCGTGTGGGAGCTGTTCCTGCCCGGGGTCGGCGCGGGCGCGCTGTACAAGTTCGACATCACCCGTCCGGACGGCTCCCACACCCTGCGCGCCGACCCGATGGCCCGCCGCACCGAGGCCCCGCCGGCGACCGCCTCGATCGTGGAGGAGTCGGCGTACGCCTGGCACGACGAGGAGTGGCTGGCGCGCCGTGCCGAGCGCGCGCCCCACCGGGCGCCCCTGTCCGTCTACGAGGTGCACCTGCCGTCCTGGCGTCCCGGGCTGACCTACCGCGAACTGGCCGAGCAGCTCCCGGCGTACGTGAGGGACCTGGGCTTCACCCATGTGGAACTGATGCCCGTCGCCGAGCACCCCTTCGGCGGCTCCTGGGGCTACCAGGTCACCGGTTTCTACGCGCCCACCGCGCGGATGGGCACCCCCGACGACTTCCGGTACCTGGTCGACCGCCTCCACCAGGAGGGCATCGGGGTGCTGATGGACTGGGTGCCCGCGCACTTCCCCAAGGACGAGTGGGCGCTGGCCCGCTTCGACGGCACCGCCCTGTACGAGCACTCCGACCCGGCCCGCGCCGAGCACCCGGACTGGGGGACGCTGGAGTTCAACTTCGGCCGCACCGAGGTCCGCAACTTCCTGGTCGCCAACGCCGTCTACTGGTGCGAGGAGTTCCACATCGACGGCCTGCGCGTGGACGCCGTCGCCTCGATGCTCTACCTGGACTACTCGCGCGAGTCCGGCCAGTGGACCCCCAACGTGTACGGCGGCCGGGAGAACCTGGACGCGGTGGCCTTCCTGCAGGAGATGAACGCCACCGTCTACCGCCGCTGCCCCGGCGTGATCACCGCCGCCGAGGAGTCCACCGCCTGGGACGGCGTCACCCGCGCCACCCACCACACCGGTCCGGGCGGCTTCGGCGGGCTGGGCTTCGGCTTCAAGTGGAACATGGGGTGGATGCACGACTCCCTGGAATACATGGCCAGGGAACCGGTCCACCGCAAGTACCACCACAACGAGATGACGTTCTCGATGGTGTACGCCTACTCGGAGAACTACATCCTGCCCGTCTCCCACGACGAGGTGGTGCACGGCAAGCGGTCGCTGGTGTCGAAGATGCCGGGCGACTGGTGGCAGCAGCGGGCCGACCACCGGGCGTACCTGGGCTTCATGTGGTCCCACCCGGGCAAGCAGCTCCTGTTCATGGGGCAGGAGTTCGCCCAGGGCGCGGAGTGGTCGGAGGCGCACGGGCCGGACTGGTGGCTGCTGGACCCGGCGTACTCGGCCGCCGGCGACCACCGGGGGGTGCGGGATCTGGTCCGCGACCTCAACCGCGTCTACACCGCCACGCCCGCCCTGTGGGAACTGGACACCGATCCGGCCGGCTTCTCCTGGCTCGAGGGGGGCGCGGCCGACGACAACGTCTTCGCTTTCCTGCGGTACGCCGCCGACGGCTCGCCGCTGATCGCCGTCTCCAACTTCTCCCCCGTCGTCCGGCACGGCTACCCGGTCGGCGTCCCCGAGGGGATCCCCGCCTGGCGGGAGGTCCTCAACACCGACGCCGCGCGGTACGGCGGGAGCGGGGTGGGCAACCCGGAGGCGCTGAAGGCGGACGCGGCCCCGGCGCACGGCCGTCCGGCCGGCATCGCCCCGACACTGCCGCCGCTGGCGACGATCTGGCTCGTCCCCGCCTGAACACGCGGCGAGCCGCGGGGGGGCCGCCCGGGGGGGGGGGGGGGGGGGGGGGGCCGGCGGCCCCCCCCCCCCCCGCCGCGGTGGTCCGGGCCTCGTGGGGAGACCCCCAGCACCCCCTGGAGCCCGCCAACACCAACGAGGTCCAGGGCGGCAAGGTGCTGGACATGGTCTTCCGTGGCCTCAAGCGCTACGACCCAGGGACCGGCCGCGCGGTCAACGCCGTCGCCGAGTCGATCACCACCGAGGACCAGCGGAACTTCACCGTCAGGCTGAAGGAGGGCTGGGAGTTCAGCGACGGCACGCCGGTCACGGCCGATTCCTTCGTGGACGCCTGGAACTACGGCGCCCTGGTCACCAACAACCAGGTCAACTCGTACTTCTTCCAGTACATCGAGGGGTACGAGGACGTCCATCCCGCCGAGGAGGGCGCCCGGCCCGCGGCCGAGACCATGTCCGGACTGGCGGTGAGGGACGAGCGCACCTTCACGGTGGAGCTCAGCCAGAAGTTCTCCCAGTGGCCGGAGACCCTCGGGTACAACGCCTACGCGCCGCTGCCCGAGTCGTTCTTCACCGACCGTGAGGAGTGGCTGGCCAAGCCGGTGGGCAACGGCCCGTACAAGATCGACTCGTACGCCAGGGGCCAGAGCATGAGGCTCTCCAGGAACGACAACTACAGCGGGACGGACAAGGCCCGCAACGAGGGCGTCGAACTGCGGGTCTACACCGACACCAACACCGCCTACACCGATCTCCAGGCCGGCAACCTCGACGTCGCCGACGACATCCCCGCCTCCCAGCTGAAGAACGCCGAACGCGACCTGGACGGCCGCTACGTCAACCAGCCCGCGGGCATCATCCAGACCCTCACCTTCCCCCTCTACCGGGAGCAGTGGCAGGGCGAGGACGGACGCAGGATCCGCCAGGGCATCTCCATGGCGATCGACCGGGAGCAGATCACCGAGCGGATCTACCACGGCACCCGCGTCCCGGCCACCGACCTCACCTCACCCGTGCTCGGCGACGGGGGCGGCTACAGCGAGGGGCTGTGCGGACGGACGTGCGACTACGACCCGGAGCAGGCCAGGAAGCTGATCGAGGAGGCCGGCGGTCTGCCGGGCGGCGGCATCACCCTCACCTCCAACGTCGACACCGGCTCCCACCGGCAGTGGATGGAGGCCGTCTGCAACAGCGTCAACAACGTGCTGGACGACAACGGCGCCTGCCGGGTCAAGCCGGTCGGCACCTTCGCGGACTACCGCAAGGACATCACCGCCGACGAGATGACGGGGATGTTCCGGGCCGGCTGGCAGATGGACTACCCGCTGATCCAGAACTTCCTCCAGCCGCTGTACTACACGGACGCCTCCTCCAACGACTCCGGCTACAGCAGCGAGGAGTTCGACGAGCTGATGGACCGGGCCAACGCGGCCGAGCGCTCCGAGGCCGTGAAGCTCTTCCGGGAGGCGGAGAAGGTCGTGCTCCATGACCTCCCGGCCGTCCCGCTGTGGTACCAGAACGGCACCGCGGGCTACTCGGACCGGGTCGAGGGCGTCAGGCTCAACCCCTTCTCGGTCCCGGTCTTCACCGAGATCGAGGTCGCCTGACACCCGCCCAGCCTCGCCCGCCGTCCGCCGCCCGAACCCCGGCCCGACGAGGAGGTCCGCCAGTGGGGCGCTACGTCATCCGCCGGCTGCTCCAGATGGTCCCGGTGTTCGCCGGGACGACCTTCCTGATCTTCGTGATGGTGTACGCGCTGGGCGACCCGGTCGCAGGCCTCTTCGGCGACCGGGCGCCCGACCCGGCCACCGCCGCCCGGCTGCGCGAGGAGTTCGGCCTCGACAGGCCGCTGTGGCAGCAGTACCTGCTCTATCTGGGAAAGATCTTCACCGGCGACTTCGGTACCGCCTTCAACGGCAGGCCCGTCGCCGAGCTGATGGCCACCGCGTTCCCGGTCACCGTACGGCTGATGCTGGTCGCGCTCCTCATCGAGACGGTGATCGGCGTCGTGCTCGGAGTGGTGGCCGGACTGCGGCGTGGCCGGAGCGCCGACACCTCGGTCCTGCTGCTGACCCTGCTGGTGATCTCGGTACCCACCTTCGTCACCGGCGCCACGCTCCAGTTCCTGCTCGGGGTGAAGTGGCCGGTGGTCAGCCCGGCGGTCAGCGCGGATGCCGCCTTCGGCGAACTGCTGCTGCCCGGGATCGTCCTCGCCCTGGTCTCCCTGGCCTACATCGCCCGGCTCACCCGCACCTCGGTGGCGGAGAGCATGCGGGCCGACCACGTCCGCACGGCGGTGGCCAAGGGGCTGCCGCGGCGCCGGGTGGTCACCCACCACCTGCTGCGCAACTCCCTGATCCCCGTGGTCACCTTCCTCGGCGCGGACATCGGCAGCCTGATGGCGGGCGCCCTGGTCACCGAGCGGATCTTCAACATCCAGGGCGTCGGCTACCAGCTCTACCAGGGCGTCCTGAGACAGAACTCCCCGACGGTGGTCGGCTTCGTCACGATCCTCGTCCTGGTCTTCCTGGCGGCCAACCTGCTCGTCGACCTCCTCTACGCCGTGCTCGACCCGAGGATCCGCTATGCCTGAGTCGTCCGTGCGCAGCCACCCCGAGGAGCCGCCGCCCGTCCCCGCCGGCGGCGAGGACGGCCCCGGTGGACCGGCCCCGGGCGGCGCCGCGGCCGGACCCGCGGAGACCGCCGGGCCCGGCGGCCCCCGTCGCGGGAAGGAGGAGCGGACGCGCGGTCTGTGGACGGACGCCTGGTACGACCTGCGGCGCGACCCCGTCTTCGCCGTCTCCGCCCTGCTGATCCTCTTCCTGTCGGCCATCGCCGTGTGGCCCGAACTGATCGCCACCCGCGACCCGCTCTCGTGCGACCTGGGCAGGGCGCTGGGCGGTCCCGCGCCGGGGCACTGGTTCGGCTTCGACGCCCAGGGGTGCGACGTCTACACCCGCACCGTCCACGGAGCCCGCGCCTCCATCGCGGTCGCCGTGTGCGCCACGCTGGGGACCGCCCTCGTCGGCGGAGTGCTCGGCGGGCTCGCCGGGTTCTTCGGGGGGTGGGCGGACGGGGTGCTCTCCCGCGTCACCGACGTCTTCTTCGGGATCCCGATGGTGCTGGGCGGCCTGGTCTTCCTGGCCATGGTCAGGGCCGAGGGCATCTGGCCGGTCGTCTGGGTGATCGTCGCGCTGGGCTGGCCCCAGGCGGCCCGTATCGCGCGCGGCTCGGTGATCACCGTCCGGCAGAACGACTTCGTGCAGGCCGCCAGGGCGCTGGGTGCCGGCAGCGTCCGCATCCTGGTGCGCCATGTGCTGCCGAACGCCGTCGCCCCGGTGATCGTGGTGATGACCATCGCGCTGGGCACCTATGTCGCGCTGGAGGCCACCCTGTCCTTCCTGGGCATCGGGCTCCGGCCGCCGACGGTCTCCTGGGGCGTGGCCGTCTCCGAGGCCTCCGACGGGATGCAGTTCCGCAACGCGCCGCACATCCTGCTCTATCCGGCCGCCGCGCTGAGCGTCACCGTGCTGGCGTTCATCATGCTCGGCGACGCGGTGCGCGACGCCCTCGATCCCAAGCTGCGCTGAGGGAGGCGTACGTGATCACCATCGACGGGGCCGTGCCCACCCCGGACCGGGGCGCCGGGGAGGAGGGGGGCCCCCCGCTGCTGGAGGTCCGCGACCTCCACGTGGAGTTCGCACTCAAGGACGGCACGGTACGGGCCGTCAACGGCGTCAACTACTCCGTCTCCGCCGGTGAGACGCTGGCGGTGCTGGGGGAGTCGGGTTCGGGCAAGTCGGTGACCGCGCAGGCGGTCATGGGCATCCTGGACATGCCGCCGGGGCGGATTCCCAGAGGGGAG
>NZ_JBXUOY010000115.1:0-15180 GCF_057196705.1 Streptomyces sp. ATLC9
GCCCCCCCGCGCCGCCCGCCCCCCGCCCCCCCCCCCCCCCCCCCCCCCCCGCCCCCCCCCCCCCGGCCCCTTGCGCGTGCGGGAAGCGGTGGAGCCTTCGCGGATTTGCCTGTGGTGACGGCGTTCGCGTACGCTTCCACCGAAGCCAAAGACCGCTGGTCGTTGCCGTGCTCCCAGATCTTCCGCAGATCAGGGGCCGGTGGCCGAAGGATCCGCTTGGAGCGGGCGACCTGCGCAGGTGACACTGGAGGACTCCCGGCGTGTGCGCCGGTCGAGTCACGCCCCGTGCGTCTGCGCCGGGGCGTTTCGTTTTGTGCAAAATCCCTTCCTCGTGCGCCCGACGTGGGCGGTCCGGCGTCATGACCTGCCGAAAGGCACGGTCGAGGATCGCATCACCCGGAAAGGAGGGCCGAGGCTCATGGCGAGTCCCGACAAGGTCGCAGCTGTCGAGGAGATCAGGGAGAAGTTCCAGAACTCCAACGCCGCCGTTGTGACCGCGTACACCGGTCTCAGCGTCGCTCAGCTCAAGGACCTGCGCCGTTCTCTCGGTGAGAACGCTCAGTACCGTGTGGCGAAGAACACGCTTACCAAGATCGCGGCCAACGAGGCCGGGGTCACCGAGCTCGACGAGTTCTTCGTCGGCTCCACCGCCGTCGCCTTCGTGACCGGTGACCCGGTCGAGGCGGCGAAGAGCCTGCGTGACTTCGCCAAGGACAACCCCCAGCTCGTCATCAAGGGCGGTGTCCTCGAGGGCAAGGCGCTCAGCGCCGACGAGATCAAGAAGCTCGCGGACCTCGAGTCCCGTGAGGTGCTGCTCGCCAAGCTGGCCGGTGGCATGAAGGCGTCCATGGCCAAGGCCGCGGCGACCTTCCAGGCCCCGCTGTCGAAGTTCGTCCGCACCGCGGACGCCCTTCGCGCCAAGCAGGAGCAGGGCGGTGCCGGCACGCCGGCTCCCGCCGAGGCCGAGTAACCCACTCCAGGCGCACTCGGTCGCAGCGGGCCCCGTACGCCCGCCGACATGAACAACCCGGCACCAGCCGACTTAGTGGAAGGACCGCCACCATGGCGAAGCTCAGCCAGGACGAGCTGCTCGAGCAGTTCAGCGAGATGACCCTCATCGAGCTCTCCGAGTTCGTGAAGGCCTTCGAGGAGAAGTTCGACGTCGAGGCCGCCGCCCCGGTCGCCGTCGCCGCCGGCCCCGCCCAGGGTGGCCCGGCCGCCGAGGCTCCGGAGGAGAAGGACGAGTTCGACGTCATCCTCACCGGCGCCGGCGACAAGAAGATCCAGGTCATCAAGGTCGTGCGCGAGCTGACCTCCCTCGGCCTGAAGGAGGCCAAGGACCTGGTCGACGGCGCCCCGAAGCCGGTCCTGGAGAAGGTCAACAAGGAGGCCGCCGACAAGGCCGCCGAGTCCCTCAAGGGCGCCGGCGCCTCCGTCGAGGTCAAGTGAACCGAGTGACTCTGGTCACTCCGGGAGTCTGCTGACTCCTCTCCTTCCGAAGGCGACCACCCATGCGGGTGGTCGCCTTCGGTCGTTTCCGTGATGGCCGTATCGCCTGGCGAGGGCCTGCGGGTATGGTGATCAACGCTGTCCGGCCGTACGCTCCCTGTGGTTGCGGAGAGGGTGGGGCCTTGACGAACCGTACGTAGCGCGCAATTCTCAGGACGCGTCGTCACACCGATCCACAATCCGAGGCATGGATCGCGGGCGAAGTGGGAAACCTTGCGGCAGGCGTTGAACAACTGACGAGGGGCTCGCCCCTCCGGAGGGAGAGATTGGTACCGCGTGCCGGTCTCCGGATACCGCACTGGACATCAGTGGGCCTTGTGGCTACACTGACCCTTTGCGCTGCCTGTTAACTGCCCCCTGCCCGTCACCAGGGGCACGGTATGCGCGTAGTGAGTCCGAGCCCTCGGAAGGACCCCCTCTTGGCCGCCTCGCGCAACGCCTCGACCGCCCATTCGAACAACGGCGCCAGCACCGCCCCGCTGCGTATCTCCTTTGCGAAGATCAAGGAGCCCCTCGGGGTTCCGAACCTCCTTGCGCTGCAGACCGAGAGCTTCGACTGGCTGCTCGGCAACGACGCCTGGAAGGCTCGTGTCGAGGCGGCGCTGGAGCGCGGTGAGGATGTCCCCACCAAGTCCGGTCTGGAGGAGATCTTCGAGGAGATCTCCCCGATCGAGGACTTCTCCGGGTCGATGTCGCTCACCTTCCGCGATCACCGCTTCGAGCCGCCGAAGAACTCGATCGACGAGTGCAAGGAGCGCGACTTCACCTACGCCGCGCCCCTGTTCGTCACCGCCGAGTTCACCAACAACGAGACCGGCGAGATCAAGTCCCAGACGGTCTTCATGGGCGACTTCCCGCTCATGACCAACAAGGGCACCTTCGTCATCAACGGCACCGAGCGTGTCGTGGTCTCCCAGCTGGTGCGCTCGCCGGGCGTCTACTTCGACAGCAACATCGACAAGACGTCCGACAAGGACATCTTCTCCGCCAAGATCATCCCGTCTCGCGGCGCCTGGCTGGAGATGGAGATCGACAAGCGCGACATGGTCGGTGTCCGCATCGACCGCAAGCGCAAGCAGTCCGTCACCGTTCTGCTCAAGGCGCTCGGCTGGACCACCGAGCAGATCCTGGAGGAGTTCGGCCAGTACGAGTCCATGCGCGCCACCCTGGAGAAGGACCACACCCAGGGCCAGGACGACGCGCTGCTCGACATCTACCGCAAGCTGCGTCCGGGCGAGCCGCCGACGCGTGAGGCCGCGCAGACGCTGCTGGAGAACCTCTACTTCAATCCCAAGCGCTACGACCTGGCCAAGGTCGGCCGGTACAAGATCAACCGGAAGCTCGGCGGCGACCAGCCGCTGGACGCCGGCGTGCTGACCGTCGACGACGTCATCGCCACGATCAAGTACCTGGTCAAGCTGCACGCCGGGGAGACCGAGACGGTCGGCGGGTCCGGCCGCTCGATCATCGTCGAGACCGACGACATCGACCACTTCGGCAACCGTCGCATCCGCAGTGTCGGCGAACTGATCCAGAACCAGGTCCGTACGGGTCTCGCCCGGATGGAGCGCGTCGTGCGCGAGCGCATGACCACCCAGGACGTCGAGGCGATCACGCCGCAGACCCTGATCAACATCCGGCCGGTCGTCGCCTCCATCAAGGAGTTCTTCGGCACCAGCCAGCTGTCCCAGTTCATGGACCAGACCAACCCGCTGTCGGGACTGACGCACAAACGTCGTCTCAACGCCCTCGGCCCGGGCGGTCTCTCCCGTGAGCGGGCCGGCTTCGAGGTCCGTGACGTGCACCCCTCGCACTACGGCCGCATGTGCCCGATCGAGACCCCCGAGGGTCCGAACATCGGTCTGATCGGCTCGCTGGCCTCCTACGGCAGGGTCAACGCGTTCGGCTTCATCGAGACGCCGTACCGCAAGGTCGTCGAGGGCGTGGTCACCGACGAGGTGCATTACCTGACCGCCGACGAGGAGGACCGCTACGTCATCGCCCAGGCCAACGCGCCGCTGGGCGAGGACATGCGGTTCACCGAGGACCGCGTCCTGGTCCGCCGCCGCGGCGGCGAGGTCGACCTCATCCCCGGTGACGAGGTCGACTACATGGACGTCTCGCCGCGTCAGATGGTGTCGGTCGCGACCGCCATGATCCCGTTCCTGGAGCACGACGACGCCAACCGCGCGCTCATGGGCGCGAACATGATGCGTCAGGCCGTCCCGCTGCTCCGGGCCGAGGCCCCGCTGGTCGGCACCGGCATGGAGTACCGCTGTGCGGTCGACGCCGGTGACGTGATCAAGGCCGAGAAGGACGGCGTGGTCCAGGAGGTCTCCGCCGACTACGTCACCGTGGCCAACGACGACGGCACCTACACCACCTACCGGGTGGCCAAGTTCTTCCGCTCCAACCAGGGCACCTCCTTCAACCAGAAGGTCGTCGTGGACGAGGGCGACCGCGTGGTGACCGGACAGGTCCTCGCCGACGGTCCCTCGACCGAGCAGGGCGAGATGGCGCTCGGCAAGAACCTGCTCGTGGCGTTCATGCCGTGGGAGGGCCACAACTACGAGGACGCGATCATCCTGTCGCAGCGCCTCGTCCAGGACGACGTCCTCTCCTCGATCCACATCGAGGAGCACGAGGTCGACGCCCGCGACACCAAGCTGGGTCCCGAGGAGATCACCCGGGACATCCCGAACGTCTCCGAGGAGGTCCTGGCCGACCTCGACGAGCGCGGCATCATCCGTATCGGCGCCGAGGTCGAGGCGGGCGACATTCTGGTCGGCAAGGTCACGCCGAAGGGCGAGACCGAGCTGACCCCGGAGGAGCGGCTGCTGCGCGCGATCTTCGGTGAGAAGGCGCGCGAGGTCCGCGACACCTCGCTGAAGGTGCCGCACGGCGAGACCGGCAAGGTCATCGGCGTCCGCGTCTTCGACCGCGAGGAGGGCGACGAGCTGCCTCCGGGCGTGAACCAGCTCGTCCGCGTCTACGTGGCCCAGAAGCGCAAGATCACCGACGGTGACAAGCTCGCCGGCCGCCACGGCAACAAGGGCGTCATCTCCAAGATCCTGCCGATCGAGGACATGCCGTTCATGGAGGACGGCACCCCGGTCGACGTCATCCTCAACCCGCTGGGCGTCCCGTCCCGGATGAACCCGGGCCAGGTCCTGGAGATCCACCTGGGCTGGCTCGCCTCCCAGGGCTGGAAGGTCGAGGGGATCGAGGAGGAGTGGCAGAAGCGGCTGGCCTCGATCAGTGCCGACGACGTCGAACCCGGCACCAACGTCGCCACCCCGGTGTTCGACGGTGCCCGCGAGGACGAGATCGCCGGTCTGTTCACGGCGACCCTGCCCAACCGCGACGGCGAGCGGATGGTCCTGCCCTCCGGCAAGGCCCGGCTCTTCGACGGCCGCTCCGGCGAGCCGTTCCCGGACCCGATCTCGGTCGGCTACATGTACATCCTCAAGCTGCACCACCTGGTCGACGACAAGCTGCACGCCCGCTCGACCGGTCCGTACTCCATGATCACCCAGCAGCCGCTGGGCGGTAAGGCTCAGTTCGGTGGCCAGCGCTTCGGTGAGATGGAGGTGTGGGCGCTGGAGGCATACGGCGCCGCGTACGCCCTCCAGGAGCTGCTGACCATCAAGTCCGACGACGTCACCGGCCGCGTTAAGGTCTACGAGGCCATCGTCAAGGGCGAGAACATCCCCGAGCCCGGCATCCCCGAGTCCTTCAAGGTGCTCATCAAGGAGATGCAGTCCCTGTGCCTCAACGTGGAGGTGCTGTCCAGCGACGGCATGTCCATCGAGATGCGCGACACCGACGAGGACGTCTTCCGCGCCGCGGAAGAGCTCGGCATCGACCTGTCCCGGCGCGAGCCGAGCAGCGTCGAAGAGGTCTGACGGGCCGGCCGGGGCGCCGCACCCTCCCGCCCGAGGCGGCGGGTGCGGCCCCCGGCCTCCCCGCGACCCCCGTTCAGACCACCACAGAGCTCCTCGGTCCCACCGACGCGAGGGGCACAAACCCTGAGAGGGATTGACGAGAGTGCTCGACGTCAACTTCTTCGACGAGCTGCGAATCGGCCTGGCCACCGCTGACGACATCCGTCAGTGGTCCCACGGCGAGGTCAAGAAGCCGGAGACCATCAACTACCGCACCCTCAAGCCGGAAAAGGACGGGCTCTTCTGCGAGAAGATCTTCGGTCCGACCCGGGACTGGGAGTGCTACTGCGGCAAGTACAAGCGCGTCCGGTTCAAGGGCATCATCTGCGAGCGCTGCGGCGTCGAGGTGACCCGCGCCAAGGTGCGCCGTGAGCGGATGGGCCACATCGAGCTCGCCGCCCCCGTCACCCACATCTGGTACTTCAAGGGCGTGCCCTCCCGTCTGGGCTACCTGCTCGACCTCGCCCCGAAGGACCTGGAGAAGGTCATCTACTTCGCCGCCTACATGATCACGTGGGTGGACGAGGAGCGCCGCACGCGCGACCTGCCCTCCCTGGAGGCCCACGTCTCCGTGGAGCGCCAGCAGATCGAGCAGCGCCGCGACGCCGACCTGGAGGCCCGGGCCAAGAAGCAGGAGGCCGACCTCGCGGAGCTGGAGGCCGAGGGCGCCAAGGCCGACGTCCGCCGCAAGGTGCGCGAGGGCGCCGAGCGCGAGATGAAGCAGATCCGCGACCGCGCCCAGCGCGAGATCGACCGTCTGGACGAGGTCTGGAACCGCTTCAAGAACCTCAAGGTCCAGGACCTGGAGGGCGACGAGCTGCTCTACCGCGAGCTGCGCGACCGCTTCGGGACCTACTTCGACGGCTCGATGGGCGCCGCCGCGCTGCAGAAGCGGCTGGAGACCTTCGACCTGGAGGAGGAGGCCGAGAGGCTCCGCGAGATCATCCGGACCGGCAAGGGCCAGAAGAAGACCCGTGCGCTCAAGCGCCTCAAGGTCGTCTCCGCCTTCCTGCAGACCCGCAACAGCCCCAAGGGCATGGTGCTGGACTGCGTGCCGGTCATCCCGCCGGACCTGCGTCCGATGGTGCAGCTCGACGGCGGCCGCTTCGCGACCAGCGACCTGAACGACCTGTACCGCCGCGTCATCAACCGCAACAACCGCCTGAAGCGGCTTCTCGACCTCGGCGCGCCCGAGATCATCGTGAACAACGAGAAGCGCATGCTCCAGGAGGCCGTCGACGCGCTCTTCGACAACGGCCGCCGCGGCCGCCCGGTCACGGGCCCCGGCAACCGCCCGCTGAAGTCGCTGTCCGACATGCTCAAGGGCAAGCAGGGTCGCTTCCGCCAGAACCTGCTGGGCAAGCGCGTCGACTACTCGGCGCGTTCGGTGATCGTCGTCGGTCCGCAGCTCAGGCTGCACCAGTGCGGTCTGCCCAAGGCCATGGCGCTGGAGCTGTTCAAGCCGTTCGTGATGAAGCGCCTGGTGGACCTCAACCACGCGCAGAACATCAAGTCGGCCAAGCGCATGGTCGAGCGCGGCCGCACGGTCGTGTACGACGTGCTCGAAGAGGTCATCGCCGAGCACCCGGTGCTGCTCAACCGCGCGCCGACCCTGCACCGTCTGGGCATCCAGGCCTTCGAGCCGCAGCTGGTCGAGGGCAAGGCCATCCAGATCCACCCGCTGGTGTGCACCGCGTTCAACGCGGACTTCGACGGCGACCAGATGGCCGTGCACCTGCCGCTGTCCGCGGAGGCGCAGGCCGAGGCCCGCATCCTGATGCTGTCCTCGAACAACATCCTCAAGCCGGCCGACGGCCGTCCCGTGACCATGCCGACCCAGGACATGGTGCTGGGCCTGTTCTTCCTCACCACCGACCAGGCGGAGGGCGAGGTCAAGGGCGAGGGCCGGTCGTTCAACTCGGTGGCCGAGGCGATCATGGCGTTCGACGCCCGGGAGCTGTCGCTCCAGGCGACGATCGACATCCGCTTCCCCGTCGGCTCGGTCCCGCCCCGCGGCTGGACCCCGCCGGCCGCCGAGGAGGGCGCCGCGTCCGATGGAGGCTTCGCCTCGGGGGAGTGGCAGTCCGGCGACCCGTTCCGGCTGCGCACCACCCTGGGCCGCGCGCTCTTCAACGAGCTGCTGCCCGAGGACTACCCGTTCGTCGACTACACCGTGGGCAAGAAGCAGCTGTCGGGGATCGTCAACGACCTCGCCGAGCGCTACCCCAAGGTCGTCGTCGCCGCGGCGCTGGACAACCTGAAGTCGGCCGGTTTCCACTGGGCGACCCGCTCCGGCGTCACCATCGCGATCTCCGACGTCGTGGTCCCCGAGGCCAAGAAGGAGATCCTCGCGAACTACGAGGCCCAGGACGAGAAGGTCCAGAAGCAGTACGAGCGCGGTCTGATCACCAAGGACGAGCGTTCCAACGAGCTCATCGGCATCTGGACCCGTGCGACCAACGAGGTCGCCGAGGCCATGTCGGAGAACTTCCCGAAGACCAACCCGATCTTCATGATGGTCGACTCGGGCGCTCGCGGAAACATGATGCAGATGCGCCAGATCGCCGGTATGCGCGGTCTGGTGTCCAACGCCAAGAACGAGACCATCCCGCGGCCGATCAAGGCGTCGTTCCGCGAGGGTCTGTCCGTGCTGGAGTACTTCATCTCCACGCACGGCGCCCGCAAGGGTCTGGCGGACACCGCGCTGCGCACCGCCGACTCCGGTTACCTGACCCGTCGTCTGGTGGACGTCTCGCAGGACGTGATCATCCGCGAGGAGGACTGCGGCACCGACCGAGGCCTGAAGCTCGTGATCGCCTCCAAGGGCGCGGACGGCGTCCTGCGCAAGGCGGAGGACGCCGAGACCAGCGTGTACGCGCGCTGCCTCGCCGAGGACGTCACCGTCGACGGCAAGGTGCTGGCCCCGGCCGGCACCGACCTGGGCGACGTGCTCATCGACGAGCTGGTGCGGCACGGCGTGGAGACGGTCAAGACCCGCTCGGTCCTCACCTGCGAATCCGCCGTCGGCACCTGCGCCATGTGCTACGGCCGCTCGCTGGCGACCGGCAAGCTGGTGGACATCGGCGAGGCCGTCGGCATCATCGCCGCCCAGTCCATCGGTGAGCCCGGCACCCAGCTGACGATGCGCACCTTCCACACCGGTGGTGTGGCCGGTGACGACATCACCCAGGGTCTGCCGCGTGTCGTCGAGCTCTTCGAGGCCCGCACCCCCAAGGGTGTCGCCCCGATCTCCGAGGCCGCCGGCCGTGTGCGGATCGAGGAGACGGAGAAGACCAAGAAGATCGTCGTCACCCCCGACGACGGCTCCGACGAGACCTCCTACGGCGTCTCCAAGCGCGCCCGCCTGCTGGTCTCCGAGGGCGACCACGTCGACGTCGGCCAGCCGCTGACGGTCGGCGCCACCAACCCGCACGACGTGCTGCGTATCCTCGGCCAGCGCGCGGTGCAGGTGCACCTGGTGGGCGAGGTCCAGAAGGTCTACAACTCGCAGGGTGTGTCGATCCACGACAAGCACATCGAGATCATCATCCGGCAGATGCTGCGCCGGGTGACGATCATCGAGTCCGGCGACGCCGAGCTGCTGCCGGGCGAGCTGGTGGAGCGCTCGAAGTTCGAGGGCGAGAACCGCCGTGTGGTGGCGGAGGGCGGCCAGCCGGCCTCCGGCCGTCCGCAGCTGATGGGCATCACCAAGGCCTCGCTGGCCACGGAGTCCTGGCTGTCGGCGGCGTCCTTCCAGGAGACGACCAGGGTCCTGACCGACGCGGCGATCAACGCCAAGTCGGACTCCCTGATCGGCCTCAAGGAGAACGTCATCATCGGTAAGCTCATCCCGGCCGGTACGGGTCTGTCCCGCTACCGCAACATCCGGGTCGAACCGACCGAGGAGGCGAAGGCCGCGATGTACTCGGCCGTCGGCTACGACGACATCGACTACTCGCCCTTCGGCACCGGCTCCGGCCAGGCGGTCCCGCTGGAGGACTACGACTACGGCCCGTACAACGGCTGAGCAGGCCGTACGACCGCCGGACACGCCCGCGGGGCGGTCCCTCTCCGGAGGGGCCGCCCCGCGCGGCGTTCCCGCCGTCACGCGGTGTGTCCCTGGCGCCCGGAACTCCCCGGGGTGTGCGAACGTCATGGATGATGGGGGCAGCCCGAACGTGGGGAGGTGGAGCCGGTGTCGTACCAGCCATGGGGACAGCCGGGTCAGCAGGGCAAGTACGGCGGACCGCCCGGGCAGGCGGGGCGTCATCTTCCGTATCCATCGAATCCGCCGCATCCCTCGCAGGCCGCGCACCAGGCCTCGCAGCTGCCGATGATGCGCGCGTCCCACTCGGACCGGGAGCGCACCGTCGACGTGCTCAAGGCCGGATACGCCGAGGGGCGGCTGAGCCACGCCGAGTACGAGCAGCGGATGGGCCGCGCCCACCAGGCGCAGACGTACGGGGAGTTGCACGCGCTCATCGCCGATCTGCCGCAGGGCCCAATGGCGGTGCCCGCCCCCGCGCCCCAGTACGCGCAGCCGTACCAGCCGGCGGTCCCGCGCACCTTCCTGCCGCCCCCGCCCCAGACGAACAACTCCGCTGTCGGAGCCCTGATCTGCGGGGTCCTCACCCCGTTCTACGGGGTCACCGCCATCCCCGCCGTGATCCTGGGACACAAGGCGCGCGCCGAGATCCGCCGCACCGGGGAGAAGGGCGACGGGATGGCCATGGCCGGCCTGGTCCTGGGCTGGCTGACGATGGGGCTCGTCGCGCTCGCGCTGGTGGCGATCGCGGTGTTCGCGGCCGGATCGCCCTGATCAGCTCCGGCAGGCCTGCCCGCCTGCCGGAAAAGGCCGCGGGCAAGACCGGGGGAAGAGGCCGCGGAAAGCGGTTCCGCGCGGGCCGCGCGGGCCTTCGGGCGCTCTTCCGCTCCCGGTTCGCGCCCACTACGGTGGCATGGGCATTTGTTTTGACCGGAGCCGATGCGGTAGGTACGCTCTGACCTTGTGCCTGGGGTATCCCCTGCGCTCTCGTGTGCGCCAATACGCTGCGGGATGTGAGGCGGGGACACCGAAATCTGCATGCTTCTCACCCACTGGGCCCCGCCTCGCGGGAGTGTGCAGCCTTCGACACACCCGACCGCGTGGGTCGGCGAGTGGCCCGGGTTAGTTGTACCGAGACTGGCACACAGAAACCGGAGAAACGGTGCCTACGATCCAGCAGTTGGTCCGCAAGGGCCGACAGGACAAGGTCGAGAAGAACAAGACGCCGGCACTCGAGGGCTCGCCCCAGCGCCGCGGCGTCTGCACGCGCGTGTTCACCACCACCCCCAAGAAGCCGAACTCGGCCCTGCGTAAGGTCGCGCGTGTGCGTCTGACCAGCGGCATCGAGGTCACCGCTTACATTCCGGGTGAGGGCCACAACCTGCAGGAGCACTCCATCGTGCTCGTGCGCGGTGGCCGTGTGAAGGACCTGCCGGGTGTTCGCTACAAGATCATCCGCGGCTCCCTCGACACCCAGGGCGTCAAGAACCGCAAGCAGGCTCGCAGCCGCTACGGCGCCAAGAAGGAGAAGTAAGCATGCCTCGTAAGGGCCCCGCCCCGAAGCGACCGGTCATCATCGACCCGGTCTACGGCTCTCCTCTGGTGACCTCCCTCATCAACAAGGTGCTGCTGCACGGCAAGCGCTCCACCGCCGAGCGCATCGTGTACGGCGCCATGGAGGGCCTGCGTGAGAAGACCGGCAACGACCCGGTCATCACGCTCAAGCGCGCGCTCGAGAACGTGAAGCCGACCCTCGAGGTCCGCTCCCGCCGCGTCGGTGGCGCCACCTACCAGGTCCCGGTCGAGGTCCGCCCCGGCCGTTCCTCCACTCTCGCGCTGCGTTGGATCGTGGGCTACGCCCGCGCGCGCCGTGAGAAGACGATGACCGAGCGCCTGATGAACGAGCTGCTCGACGCCTCCAACGGGCTCGGCGCCGCCGTGAAGAAGCGCGAGGACACCCACAAGATGGCCGAGTCCAACAAGGCCTTCGCGCACTACCGCTGGTAGTCGCTTCCCCCATCGAGAACCGAGAGAAGACTGAGCCTTATGGCTACCACTTCACTTGACCTGGCCAAGGTCCGCAACATCGGGATCATGGCCCACATCGACGCGGGCAAGACGACCACCACCGAGCGGATCCTGTTCTACACCGGTGTGAGCTACAAGATCGGTGAGGTCCACGACGGCGCTGCCACCATGGACTGGATGGAGCAGGAGCAGGAGCGCGGCATCACCATCACGTCGGCCGCGACGACCTGCCACTGGCCGCTCGAGAACGTCGACCACACCATCAACATCATCGACACCCCGGGCCACGTCGACTTCACCGTCGAGGTGGAGCGCTCGTTGCGCGTGCTCGACGGTGCGGTGACGGTGTTCGACGGGGTGGCCGGTGTCGAACCCCAGTCCGAGACGGTGTGGCGCCAGGCCGACCGCTACGGCGTTCCGCGCATCTGCTTCGTCAACAAGCTCGACCGCACCGGCGCGGACTTCTTCCGCTGCGTCGACATGATCGTGAGCCGCCTGGGCGCGCAGCCGCTGGTCATGCAGATCCCGATCGGCGCCGAGTCCGACTTCCAGGGCGTCGTGGACCTGGTCCGCATGAAGGCCCTGGTCTGGTCGGCCGAGGCGGCCAAGGGCGAGATGTACGACGTCGTCGACATCCCGGCCGAGCTGGCGGAGCAGGCCCAGGAGTGGCGCGGCAAGCTGCTCGAGGCCGTCGCCGAGAACGACGAGGAGCTGATGGAGCTGTACCTGGAGGGCGAGGAGCCCTCCGAGGAGCAGCTGTACTCGGCGATCCGCCGTATCACCATCGAGTCCGGCAAGGGCGAGGGCACCACCGTCACCCCGGTGTTCACCGGTACCGCCTTCAAGAACAAGGGCGTTCAGCCCCTGCTCGACGCGGTCGTGCGCTACCTGCCGTCGCCGCTGGACATCGAGGCGATCGAGGGGCAGTCCCCGTCCGACGCCGACGAGATCATCCGGCGCAAGCCGTCCGAGGACGAGCCGCTGTCCGCGCTCGCCTTCAAGATCGCGAGCGACCCGCACCTCGGCAAGCTCACCTTCATCCGGGTCTACTCGGGCCGCCTGGAGTCCGGCACTCAGGTGCTGAACTCCGTGAAGGGCAAGAAGGAGCGCATCGGCAAGATCTACCGGATGCACGCGAACAAGCGTGAGGAGATCCAGAGCGTGGGTGCCGGCGACATCGTCGCCGTCATGGGTCTGAAGCAGACCACCACCGGTGAGACCCTCTGCGACGCGTCGACTCCGGTCATCCTGGAGTCCATGGACTTCCCGGCCCCGGTGATCGAGGTCGCCATCGAGCCGAAGTCCAAGGGCGACCAGGAGAAGCTGGGTGTCGCCATCCAGCGTCTGGCCGAGGAGGACCCGTCCTTCCAGGTCAAGACGAACGAGGAGACCGGGCAGACCATCATCGCGGGCATGGGCGAGCTGCACCTTGAGGTGCTGGTCGACCGGATGAAGCGCGAGTTCAAGGTCGAGGCCAACGTCGGTAAGCCGCAGGTGGCCTACCGCGAGACCCTCCGCAAGGCCGTCGAGAAGGTCGACTACACGCACAAGAAGCAGACTGGTGGTTCCGGCCAGTTCGCGAAGGTGCAGATCGCGGTCGAGCCTCTCGAGGGCGACGGCTACGAGTTCGTCAACAAGGTCACCGGTGGCCGCATCCCCAAGGAGTACATCCCCTCGGTGGACGCCGGCTGCCAGGAGGCCATGGAGTTCGGCGTGCTGGCGGGCTACCCGCTCACCGGTGTGCGGGTGACGCTGCTGGACGGCGCCTACCACGACGTCGACTCCTCCGAGATGGCGTTCAAGATCGCCGGCTCCATGGTCTTCAAGGAGGCCGCCCGCAAGGCCAGCCCGGCCCTGCTGGAGCCGATGATGGCCGTCGAGGTCACCACGCCCGAGGACTACATGGGCGATGTGATCGGCGACATCAACTCCCGCCGCGGCCAGATCCAGGCCATGGAGGACCGCGCCGGCGCCAAGGTCGTCAAGGGCCTGGTTCCGCTGTCGGAGATGTTCGGTTACGTCGGTGACCTGCGCAGCAAGACCTCCGGTCGCGCGAGCTACTCGATGCAGTTCGACTCCTACGCCGAGGTTCCCCGGAACGTCGCCGAGGAGATCATCGCGAAGGCCAAGGGCGAGTAGCGCACGTTTCGTGGCGCTATCCACCCATTAGGCTGGAGCACAACAAGGCCTTCGGGGTCTCCCCTCACCGGGCGCACACCGTCCGGTGAGGGGCCCCGGCAGCCCGCCCACCCAGATTCGAAACGGTCAAGGTCGTCCCCCAGGGGTCCTGACCGGTTCGGCACGACCACCTGAACCCCTCCGCAGAGCGCGGGGGAGTACAGCACCAGTCCACAGGAGGACCCCAGTGGCGAAGGCGAAGTTCGAGCGGACTAAGCCGCACGTCAACATCGGCACCATCGGTCACATCGACCACGGTAAGACCACTCTTACCGCGGCGATCACCAAGGTGCTGCACGACGCCTACCCGGACGTGAACGAGGCCTCGGCGTTCGAGAACATCGACAAGGCTCCCGAGGAGCGCCAGCGCGGTATCACCATCTCCATCGCGCACGTCGAGTACCAGACGGAGTCCCGTCACTACGCCCACGTCGACTGCCCGGGTCACGCGGACTACATCAAGAACATGATCACCGGTGCTGCCCAGATGGACGGCGCCATCCTCGTGGTCGCCGCCACCGACGGCCCGATGCCGCAGACCAAGGAGCACGTGCTCCTGGCCCGCCAGGTCGGCGTCCCGTACATCGTCGTCGCCCTGAACAAGGCCGACATGGTGGACGACGAGGAGATCATGGAGCTCGTCGAGCTCGAGGTCCGCGAGCTGCTCTCCGAGTACGAGTTCCCGGGTGACGAGGTTCCGGTCGTCCGCGTCTCGGCGCTGAAGGCGCTCGAGGGCGACCAGAAGTGGGCCGACTCCGTCCTCGAGCTGATGAAGGCCGTGGACGAGTCCATCCCCGAGCCCGAGCGTGACGTCGAGAAGCCGTTCCTGATGCCGATCGAGGACGTCTTCACGATCACCGGTCGCGGTACGGTCGTCACCGGCCGTATCGAGCGCGGTGTTCTGAAGGTCAACGAGAACGTCGACATCATCGGCATCAAGACCGAGAAGACCTCGACCACCGTCACCGGTATCGAGATGTTCCGCAAGCTGCTCGACGAGGGCCAGGCCGGTGAGAACGTCGGTCTGCTCCTCCGCGGCATCAAGCGCGAGGACGTCGAGCGCGGCCAGGTCATCATCAAGCCGGGTTCGGTCACCCCGCACACCGAGTTCGAGGCCCAGGCCTACATCCTGTCGAAGGACGAGGGTGGCCGGCACACCCCGTTCTTCAACAACTACCGCCCGCAGTTCTACTTCCGTACCACGGACGTGACCGGCGTGGTGACCCTCCCCGAGGGCACCGAGATGGTCATGCCGGGCGACAACACCGAGATGAAGGTCGAGCTCATCCAGCCGGTCGCCATGGAGGAGGGCCTGAAGTTCGCCATCCGTGAGGGTGGCCGGACCGTGGGCGCCGGCCAGGTCACCAAGATCGTCAAGTGACCCGGTCCGCCTCTTGAGGCAGAACCGGCCTACCGGCCGGTGGGGGGGGCCCGCGCTAGACGCGCCCGGCGCGGGCGCCCCCCCGGGCGCCCCCC
>NZ_JBXUOY010000116.1:0-15076 GCF_057196705.1 Streptomyces sp. ATLC9
GTTCGTGGCCCGCACGGTGGCCGCGGCCGCGGGCGTAGCCGCGGCCGGGACGGTCCGCTACGGCACGTACGGCGTGATGCGCGGCCCGAAGCTCAAGCGCGTCACCGTCCCCCTGGCCAAGCTGCCCAGGGCCGCCCACGGCTACCGCATCGCCGTCGTCAGCGACATCCACCTCGGTCCCGTCCTGGGCCGCGCCCACACCCAGCGGATCGTGGACACCATCAACCGGGCCGACGCCGACATGGTCGCCGTCGTCGGCGACCTGGTGGACGGCACCGTCGCCGAGCTCGGCAGCGCCGCCGAACCGCTGGCCCGGCTCCGCTCGCGCGACGGCTCGTACTTCGTCACCGGCAACCACGAGTACTTCGGCGACGCGGACGAGTGGATCGACCACGTCCGTGAGCTGGGCCTTCAGCCGCTGGAGAACGCCCGCCGCGAGCTGCGCCACTTCGACCTGGCCGGCGTCAACGACCTCGCGGGCGAGAGGGAGGGCCAGGGCCCGGACTTCGCCCGGGCCCTCGGCGACCGCGACGCCTCCCGTGCGGTGGTCCTCATGGCCCACCAGCCGGTCATGATCCACGACGCGGTGGACCACGGCGTCGACCTCCAGCTCTCCGGCCACACCCACGGCGGCCAGATGTGGCCCGCCACCTACCTCGCCGGCCTGGCCAACCCCACCCTCGCCGGCCTGGAGCGCTACGGCGACACCCAGCTCTACGTCAGCCGCGGCGCGGGCGCCTGGGGCCCGCCGGTGCGGGTGGGCGCCGAATCCGACATCACCGTCGTCGAACTCGCCTCCGAGCAGGCCTGACACCTCTGCGCCGCGCCCGACTTCCCCTGTCCGGGCACGTGACGGGAACTCTCCGAGCGCGCGGTCCGTGTCCTCCCCCGGACGAGCCGTGCCCGGCGCGGGTGACGGTTCGGAGAGCCGGTGCCCGGCCGGGATGGTGCGTGCCGGACCGGCGGCATAACGGCCGGCGCACCGCACCTGACCGCTGCGGTCACTCGCGAGGGCGGGTGGTCCGTGGCACGCTGCCTCCAGGTGGAGGTCACATCCCGGGGCGAGACCGTCGAGGAGCCCCCGGAGAACCCGCGCGAGGCGCTGGAAGCCTGCTTCGAGGACGCTCCCGCGCCCGAGGTCACCGACGTGATCACCGCTCCTGTCGAGGTGCGCGTCGCATGAGTGCGGTCGGAGCCCGGCGCCGTCTCCCGGTTCCGAGGCGGCGTATACGTGAGGGCCCGCACCCTTCAAGGGTGCGGGCCCTCACCGCTTCTCCGGGCCCCGGGCCACCCGTGGCGGGCGGCCCGGAGGGGGATGTCAGTAGCGGCGCGTGATCAGCGCCCGCTTGACCTCCTGGATGGCCTTGGTGACCTCGATGCCGCGCGGGCAGGCCTCCGTGCAGTTGAAGGTGGTGCGGCAGCGCCAGACGCCCTCGCGGTCGTTGAGGATCTCCAGACGCTGCTCACCGCCCTCGTCGCGGGAGTCGAAGATGAAGCGGTGCGCGTTGACGATCGCCGCCGGGCCGAAGTACTGGCCGTCGTTCCAGAACACCGGGCACGAGGAGGTGCACGCGGCGCACAGGATGCACTTGGTGGTGTCGTCGAAGCGCTCGCGGTCCTCGGCGGACTGCAGGCGCTCGCGGGTCGGCTCGTTGCCCTTGGTGATCAGGAAGGGCATCACGTCGCGGTAGGCCTGGAAGAACGGCTCCATGTCGACCACCAGGTCCTTGAGGACCGTGAGCCCCTTTATCGGCTCGATCGTGATCGGCTTCTCCGGGCTGATGTCCTTGATCAGCGTCTTGCACGCCAGCCGGTTGCGGCCGTTGATGCGCATCGCGTCGGAGCCGCAGATGCCGTGCGCGCAGGAGCGCCGGAAGGTCAGCGTGCCGTCGACCTCCCACTTGATCTTGTGGAGGGCGTCCAGGACGCGCTCCTTGGGGTCGATCTCCAGCTCGAAGTCCTGCCAGGTGACCTCGTCGGAGACCTCCGGGTTGAAGCGGCGGATCCGGAAGGTCGCGGTGATGTAGGGGGAGTCCGCGGCCGTGCCGTCGGCACCGGCCTGGGACTTCTCCATGACGGGAGTGGCCATCAGTACTTACGCTCCATCGGCTGGTAGCGGGTCTGCACGACCGGCTTGTAGTCCAGCCGGATCGACTCGGTGCCGTCGGCGCCCACCTCGCGGTACGCCATGGTGTGGCGCATGAAGTTGACGTCGTCGCGGTTGGGGTGGTCCTCGCGGTAGTGGCCGCCGCGGGACTCCTTGCGGGCCAGCGCGGAGACGGCCGTCACCTCGGCCAGGTCGAGCAGGTTGCCCAGCTCGATGGCCTCCAGCAGGTCGGTGTTGAAGCGCTTGCCCTTGTCCTGGACGGACACGTTCCTGTACCGCTCGCGCAGGGAGGCGATCTCCTCGACGGCCTCCTTGAGCGTCTGCTCGGTGCGGAAGACCATGACGTTCTTGTCCATGGTCTCCTGGAGCGCCTTGCGGATCTCGGTGACCCGCTCGGTGCCCTCCGAGGAGCGCAGCGCCTCGACCTGGCCCCGGACGAACGCGGCCGGGTCCTCCGGCAGGTCCACGTAGCCGGCGGTCGAGGCGTACTCGGCGGCGGCGATGCCCGCCCGGCGGCCGAAGACGTTGATGTCCAGCAGCGAGTTGGTGCCCAGGCGGTTGGCGCCGTGCACGGACACGCAGGCGACCTCGCCGGCCGCGTACAGGCCCGGCACCACCGTGGTGTTGTCGGCCAGCACCTCGCCCTGGACGTTGGTCGGGATACCGCCCATCGCGTAGTGCGCGGTCGGCTGGATCGGGATCGGGTCGGTGTACGGCTCGATGCCCAGGTAGGTGCGCGCGAACTCGGTGATGTCCGGCAGCTTGGCGTCGAGCTGCTCCGGCGGCAGGTGGGTGAGGTCCAGGAAGACGTGGTCGCCCTCGGGGCCGCAGCCGCGGCCCTCGCGGATCTCGGTGTAGATCGAGCGGGAGACGACGTCGCGCGAGGCCAGGTCCTTCATGACGGGCGCGTACTTCTCCATGAAGCGCTCGCCGTCCTTGTTGCGCAGGATGCCGCCCTCGCCGCGGGCGCCCTCGGTGAGCAGGATGCCCATGCGCCAGATGCCGGTCGGGTGGAACTGGAAGAACTCCATGTCCTCCAGCGGCAGGCCCCGGCGGAACGCGGCGGCCTGGCCGTCGCCGGTCAGGGTGTGCGCGTTGGAGGAGACCTTGAAGAACTTGCCGTTCCCGCCCGAGGCGAAGACGACCGCCTTGGCCTGGAAGACGTGGATCTCGCCGGTGGCCAGCTCGTAGGCGACGACGCCGGCGGTGCGCCTGACCCCGTCGACCTCGCTCATCAGCAGGTCCAGGACGTAGAACTCGTTGTAGAACTCCACGCCCTCCTTGACGCAGTTCTGGTACAGCGTCTGGAGGATCATGTGACCGGTGCGGTCCGCGGCGTAGCAGGACCGGCGCACCGGGGCCTCGCCGTGGTTGCGGGAGTGGCCGCCGAAGCGGCGCTGGTCGATGGTGCCGTCCGGGGTCCGGTTGAACGGCAGGCCCATCTTCTCCAGGTCGAGGACGGCGTCGATGGCCTCCTTCGCCAGGATCTCGGCGGCGTCCTGGTCGACCAGGTAGTCACCGCCCTTGACCGTGTCGAAGGTGTGCCACTCCCAGTTGTCCTCCTCGACGTTCGCGAGGGCCGCGGCCATGCCGCCCTGGGCCGCGCCGGTGTGGGAGCGGGTGGGGTAGAGCTTGGTCAGCACCGCGGTGCGGCTGCGCTTGGTCGCCTCGATGGCGGCGCGCATCCCGGCGCCTCCGGCGCCGACGATGACGGTGTCGTACTTGTGGGTCTTCATGATGAAAGCGCCTCAGCCCCGGCTCTAGCGGATGTTCGGGTCGAAGGTGAAGATCACCAGCGTGCCCAGCAGGACGGTGAACACCGTGGCGGTGTACAGCAGCATCTTCAGCCAGAAGCGGGTGCCGTCACGCTCGGCGTAGTCGTTGATGACGGTCCGCAGACCGTTGGCGCCGTGGAGCATCGCCAGCCACAGCATCAGCAGGTCCCAGGTCATCCAGAAGGGCGAGGCCCAGCGACCGGCCACGAAGGCAAAGTTGATCTTGCTGACGCCGCCGTCCAGGACGAGCTGGATCAGCAGGTGGCCGATCACCAGCACGACCAGCACGATGCCGGACAGCCGCATGAACAGCCAGGCGTGCATCTCGAAGTTGCCGGGCGTGAACTTCCTGGGCGTCCGGCTGGTGCGAGCCCGGGGCGGCTCGATGACGGGGGCGGGGTTGTCTACGTCGTAGGCCATGTCGTCAGCTCCCGAACAGCTCGCTCACGGCGTGCCCGAGGACCGGGTACAGCGCCCCGATCATCAGCACGATCCAGATGCCCATGACGGTCCACAGCATCTGGCGCTGGTACTTGGTGCCCTTCGACCAGAAGTCGACGGCGACGACCCGAAGGCCGTTGAGCGCGTGGAAGAGGATGGCGGCCACGAGGCCGTACTCCAGCAGCGCGACGATGGGCGTCTTGTAGACCGCCACGGTGTCGTCGTAGGCCTCGGGGGAGACGCGGACGAGCGACGTGTCCAGGACGTGCACGAACAGGAAGAAGAAGATGAGGACGCCGGTGACTCGGTGAGCCACCCAGGACCACATGCCTTCCCGGCCGCGGTACAGCGTTCCAGCCGGCACGGAAATACCCTCCGGGAGCGGTTTACGGGGCCGGCCGGCTTCGGTGTCGGTCTGGCCCGGCCGGGTACGGTCCACCGGCCGATGGCCATGGTAACGACGTCCTGTCGGTACGGTTCCCCCGGGGGGTCAGATGTGATCAATCAGGCACGGACGGGCTAGGAGCCCCGCGGAGTGCCGTGGTACCGGCCGGGGCCGGTGCGCGGGCCCCTGGTTCGGCGGGGCGGGGCGGCTGCCGGGGCGGGTCCGGGGGCGTGCCCTCCCGGGCCAGCCGCAGCAGCCGGCCGCGTGCGACGCGGCGCAGCTCCTCGGCGGCCACGGCGCGCTCCTGTTCGGCCTCGTTGCCCAGCCGGGTGCGGATCGCGGTGAGGACGTGGCCGAGCGCCTCCTCCTCGCGCACCCCGTCCACGCACAGCACGAAGGCGTGGCCGAAACGGCTCTCGTACGCGGCGTGGGCGGCGCGCAGGGCGGTGTGCGCGGCGAGCGCGCCGGGGCCGGTGATGGCGATGTGCCGCCCGCCGTACAGCGGGCCGCCGTGCCCGGCTCCGGCGGCGGGCTCCCGGGCCAGGGCCTCGGACAGATCCTCGTCGGTGAGGTCGTAGCTGGCCTCGTCGGCGGCGGCGAGCAGCGCCTCCACGTCCGGGTAGGGCCGGTGGCCGGCGATGTTCTCCGCCCACCTCCGGCTGCCGCAGCAGGCGAGCAGGGAGCTTCGGAGGTCGTCGGGGGAGGCGTTGTTGAGGCGGTGGAGCGGCGTTGCCTCGCTTCGCTGAGGGGGCAGGCGCATGGGCTCCTCGGGCGCGGGGAGACGTCGGGACGTCGCGGGACACGGGAGTGCGGGTGACGGAGGTGGCCGGTGTGGCCAGGGTTGCCTGGGTCGCCGGAGTGATCGTGCGCGGAAGATGACGCCACGGTAACGACAAGAGGGGGGAAGCGGTCGGCGGGGAGATTCTTTTCACCCGGACGAGATGAGTCCCGGGCGCATGATTGACGGACAAGGATTGGAAAGGGGCAATACGGTCACCTCATGGGACGCAGGCGCAGACGCAACCCCCGCAGGAAGACCGCCGCCGTCACGGCCGTGGCGGGAGCGGCCGCCGCCGTCACGGCCGTCACACTCCTCGTACTGCCGGACGGCACGGGCGACGGCGGGGAACCGGACGAGGGCACCCGCAGGACCCCGGACGTGCCCGCCGCCACCCTGCCCGCCGCTCCCGCCACCGTCCCCGCCGTACGCCGGTGGGCACCCGAGCCCGGCGTCGGCTGGCAGCCCGCCCCCGGCACCCGCGTCGTGGCCGACCCCGGCGGGCCGCTCGCCGACGAGGCCGAGCTGCTCGCCGGGGAGCTGGACGTGGAGCACTCCGGCGGGCCGGCCGGGCCCGGCGACATCGAGCTGAGGCTGGACTCCGCCAACTCCGACAAGGGGTACGGAGGCCGCGAGGGATACATGCTGAGAGCCGACACCGGCCGGGTCACCGTCACCGGCCGCACCGACGCCGGCGTCTTCTACGGCACCCGCACCCTCCTGCAGGCCCTCCGCGGCGGCGGCTCGATCCCCCGCGGCACCGTCCGCGACTGGCCCGACCGCCCGCAGCGCGGCTTCATGCTCGACATCGCCCGCAAGCACTTCGGCGCGGAGTGGATCGAGGACCGCATC
The DNA here is from genome assembly GCF_057196705.1 of Streptomyces sp. ATLC9. Lineage (NCBI taxonomy): Bacteria > Bacillati > Actinomycetota > Actinomycetes > Kitasatosporales > Streptomycetaceae > Streptomyces > Streptomyces sp. ATLC9. Next base: position 6,339 of record NZ_JBXUOY010000116.1, read on the forward strand.
CGCGAGATGGGCGACCTCAAGCTCAACCAGCTCCAGCTCCACCTCTCCGACGACCAGGCCTTCCGCGTCGAGAGCGACTCCCACCCCGAGGTCGTCTCCGACCCCCACCTCACCAAGGACGAACTGCGCCGGATCGTCGAACTGGCCAACTCCCGGCACATCACCGTCATCCCCGAGATCGACTCGCCCGGCCACCTCGGCGCGGTGCTCGACGCCCACCCCGAGCTCCGGCTCCGCGACACCGACGGCGATCCGGCGCCCGGCGCGATCGACATCTCCGACCCTCGCTCGGCGCGCCTGGTGGACGACCTGCTGCGCGAGTACGCGCCCCTCTTCCGCGACCAGCCGGGCTCCGGTCCCTACTGGCACCTGGGCGGCGACGAGTACCGGGCACTGACGCGCTCCGACCCCGAGGCCGCCTACCCGGAGCTGGCCGGGACCGCCCGCCGCGAGCACGGGCCCCGGGCCCGGGTGCGGGACCTGGCGGCGGCCTGGCTCAACGACCGCGCCGAGACCGTGCGCGAGGCGGGCTTCACACCCCAGGTGTGGAACGACGGACAGCACGCCGGCGGGGTCGTCGAACCGAGCCGCCCCCGGCAGGTCGCCTACTGGACGGGCAAGGAGATCGGCGCCCGGCCGCCCGGGGAGTACCTGCGCGAGGGCTGGGAGGTGGTCAACCTCAACGACGAGTACCTCTACTACGTCCTCGGCGAGCCCAACGAGTTCACCTACCCGACCGGGGAGCGGATCTACGAGGAGTGGACCCCGGCCGTGCTGCGCGGCACCGAGCCCGAGCCGGCGGAGCTGACCGGGCCGGACCGCGTGGTGGGCGGGCGGCTGGCCGTCTGGTGCGACCTGTCGGGCGCGCAGACGACGGCCGAGGTCGCCCGGGGGGTGCGCATGCCGCTGCGGGCCGTGGCGCAGAAGCTGTGGGACCCCTCCCCACCCGCCCTGGAGTGGGAGGACTTCCGGGCCCTGTCGGACCGGGTGACGTAGGGGAGAGGGCCGTACCGTCCGGCAGGCGGCTCACGAGACGACGTCCTTGGCGCGGAAGTGGCGGAAGGCCAGGGCGAACAGCACCAGCGCGTATGCCACGGACACCGACGCGCCCCGCAGCATCCCGCCCGTCTCCAGCTCCGGCTGGAAGACGTCCGCCCAGGCGAACTGCCAGTGCGCGGGCAGCAGCTCCCGCCAGTCGCCCAGCGCCGTGACCGCGTCCAGGATGTTGCCCACGATCGTCAGCCCGATCGCGCCGCCGACCGCGCCCAGCGGCGCGTCGGTGACCGTGGACAGCCAGAACGCCAGCCCGGCCGTCACCAGCTGGCCCACGAAGACGTACGCCACCGCCAGCGCCAGCCGGCCCAGCGCCTCGCCCGCCGGCAGTGTGCCGCCGGTGGGCAGTTCCAGCGGGCCCCAGCCGTACGCCGCCGATCCCGCGGCCAGCGCCACCAGCGGCAGCAGCGCCATCGCCGCCGCGCTGAACGCCAGCGCCACCGCCAGTTTGCTCAGCAGCAGCTTCGAGCGCGGCACGGGGGCCGCCAGCAGATAGCGCAGCGAGGACCAGCTCGCCTCGGAGGCCACCGTGTCGCCGCAGAACAGCGCCACCGGCACCACCAGCAGGAAGCCGGCGGAGACGAACAGCGCCATGGCGGCGAAGTTCGGCCCGGAGGCGGTGGCGGTGTCCATCAGGTTGATGCGCCGGCCGCCGCGCTCGGGCTCGCCGCCGATCGCGAAGGCCGCGATCAGCACCAGCGGCAGCGCGGCCAGCACCAGGCCGGTCACCAGGGTGCGGCGGCGCCGCAGCTGGCGCACCGCCTCCACCCGCAGCGGCAGGGTGCGCCGCGGGTGGTAGCCGGGCGCCGCGCCCGAGGGGTCCGCACCGGACGGGCCCGGCACGGGCGCGGCGGGGGGAGGAATAGGGGCGGTGGCGGTCATCGGGACTCCCCTCCGATCAGGGTGAGGAAGGCGTCCTCCAGGCGACGGTGCGGCCCGGCGCGCTCCACCGGCACCTCCAGCCGCAGGAGCTCGGTCAGCAGCTGCGTGGTGGTGGCGCCGTCGAGCCGCACCAGCAGCCCCTCGTCGACGGCGACGGCCGAACCCACGCCGGGCAGGGCCGCCACCTTCTCCGGCAGCGCTTCCGGAAGCGGGCCCCGCACCCCGACGAGCACGGTGTCGCCGGAGCCGGTGATCTCCTCCACCGGCCCCGCCCGCACCAGCTCGCCGCGGTCCATGACCACCAGATGCGTACAGGTCTGCTCGACCTCGGCCAGCAGGTGGCTGGAGACGATCACGGTACGGCCGGCCGCCGCGTAGCGGATCATCACGTCCCGCATCTCCCGGATCTGGGGCGGGTCCAGACCGTTGGTCGGCTCGTCCAGGATCAGCAGGTCCGGCAGGCCCAGCATGGCCTGGGCGATCGCCAGCCGCTGCCGCATGCCCTGGGAGTAAGTTCGCACCGCGCGCTCCAGGGCGTCGCCGAGCCCGGCGATCTCCAGCGCCTCCTCGGTGCGGGCGTCCTCCTCGGGACGGCCGGTGGCCCGCCAGTACAGCTCCAGGTTGGCCCGGCCCGACAGGTGCGGCAGGAAGCCGGCGCCCTCGACGAACGAGCCGACCCGCGACAGCACGGGCGCGCCGGGCCGGATCACCCGGCCGAAGACCCTGATCTCACCGCTGTCGGGTGTGATCAGGCCCATCAGCATCCGCAGGGTGGTGGTCTTGCCGGCGCCGTTGGGGCCGAGCAGGCCGAGTACCTGGCCGCGCTCCACCCGGAAGGACAGGTCGCGCACCGCGTAGCGGTCGGCCGAGCCCGCGTACCGCTTGGACAGGCCGGTGATCTCCAGTGGGACGTCCTCGGGTGCGGAGCCCGCCCGCGGCACGGCGGCGGGCCCGGCAGGCGCGGTCCCGCGGCGGCGACCGGTCAGCAGCAGCACCGCCGCCACGGCCGCGCCGGCCGACGGCATGCCCCACACCCACCACGGGGTGCCGGCCGCCGGGGCGGCCAGGCCGGGCGCGGTCGGAACGCTCAGCCCGCCCCCCGCGAGGGAGACGGTGTAGGCGGCGGGCTCGACCGGCGAGGCGTAGGCCAGATCGGTGGCGGAGAACACCACCCGCATGCGGTGCCCGGTCTCGAAGCGGTGATCGATCGCCGGCAGCCGCACCTCCACGTCCCGGCCCTCCCCGGCCCCGGTGACCCGCAGCGGCGCCACCAGCTGGGAGGGCAGCACCTGGCGTCCGTCGGGGCCCACGTCGTAGACCTTGGCGAACAGCACCGCCTCCCCGGACGTGGAGGCGACCTCCACGCGTACCGAGGGAGCGCCGGTGACCTGAACGGCCTCGGTCAGTGGCGCCGACTCGAAGCGGGCGTGCTGGCCGGGGTAGTCCACCGACAGGCCGACCCCCAGGTCCGACAGCCCGCCCACGGCGCTCAGGCCGGGGACGGCGGAGACGGCGGGCGGGCCGCCGCCGGCCGGGTTGGCGAAGGTCTGCCCGCGCCCCCGCAGCTCCACGGTCCGTCCGCCGGAGGCCAGGCCGGGGTAGCGCTCGGCTGTGGCGGCCCGCAGCCGGGTCTCGCCGTCGGTGGTGTCCATGCCGCCGGCGCGGGTGACGCGGAAGGCCGGGCCGGTGTCCACGCCCTCCTCGCCCTTGAGGTGGCGGTCGAACCAGGCGCGGGTGCGGTCGTCCAGCCGCTCGTCCTCGGACGGGCCGCCGTCGTGACCGCCCGCGATCCACTCCACCGCCACCGGCGCGCCGTTGGAGCGGATCGCCTTCGCCATGGCGTCGGCGTGGCCGAGCGGGAAGAGCGAGTCGGAGCGGCCCTGGACGATCAGCGCCGGTACGTCGATGCGGTCGGCGACGGCCGCCGGGCTGCGCTCGCGCAGCAGCTCGCGCGCCTCCTCGTCCGGTTCCCCGGCGACGGCGACCCGCTCGTACATCGCGCACAGTTCCGTGGTGAACCGGCCGCAGCCCGCCCGCTCGGAGGCCGGCCCGGCCGTGGGGGCGCCGCTGCCCGAGACGGTGGAGCCGGTGGTGAAGAAGATCCCGGTCCACAGCTCCTTGAAGACGCCGTCCGGGAAGAGGGCCTGGGACAGGTCCCAGTAGGTGATGCGCGGGGCGACGGCGTCGACCCGCTCGTCGTACCCGGCGGCCAGCAGCGAGACCGCGCCGCCGTAGGAGGCGCCGGCCACGCCCACCCTGGGGTCGCCCTCGCCGTCGAGGCGGACCTCGGGCCGTTTCGCCAGCCAGTCGATCAGGGCGCTGACGTCGGCGACCTCCCGGTCGGGGTCGTTCAGCCCGATCCGGCCGGTGGAGGCGCCGAAGCCGCGGGCCGACCAGGTCAGCACCGCGTACCCGGAGCGGGCCAGCTCCTCGGCCTGGTCGCGCAGTTCGGCCTTGCTGCCGCCGAAGCCGTGGCCCAGCAGGACCGCGGGGCGGCGGGCTTCGGGGTCGCCGGCGGTGAAGTAGGAGGTGTCGATCCGGACGGTGTTCCCGCCGTCCCCGGCCTCCGGTGATGCGGGCAGGGTGAGCTTCCGCTCGGTGTGGTGCACGGCGGGGGCGTCGTCCGGAAGGGCCGCCCACACACCGCCCCCCACGAGGGCGGCGACGGCGGCCACCGCCGCGAGCAGCCGTCCGCGGGGCCTGGGCAGTCGCAGATCCATGGCCCGACCCTACGTCGGCGCCCGCCCGGCCTGCGGGGCGCCCCGGCGGGGTCAGTGGACGGCGCCCCCCTGCGGGGCGGGCGCGGGGCGGGCCCGTACCGCTTCGGCCCGGGCACCGCCGTTGCCGTTGCCCCGGCCGCCGGCGTTCCCGTTGCCCGGGTTGCCCGCGCCGCCGCCGTTGCCGTTGCCGCCGCCGGAGTTGGCGTTGCCGTTCCCGCCGCCGCTGTTGGCGTTCTCCTGACCGCCGCCGCTGTTGCCGTTGCCCGGGCGGGCGTTGCCCTGACCGGCGTTGCCCTGACCGGCGTTGCCCTGACCGGCGGCGTTCCCGTTGCCCGGGTTGCCCGGGTTGCCCGGGTTGCCCGCGCCGTTGCCGTTGCCGCCGCCGCTGTTGCCGTTGCCGTTCCCGCCGCCGGAGTTGGCGTTCTCCCGGCCGTTGCCGGTGTTGCCGGTGCTATCGGTGTTGCCGGGGGCCTGGCCGGGCTGGTCCGGGGTGTCCGGCGCCGCGCTGTTCCCGCCACCGCCGTCGCCGCTGCCGGGGTTACCGCCGCCCCAGCCGCCTTCGGCGGGGGACGGCCGCGCCGCCGGGCTCTCCAGGACCGCGTCGCAGTACGCGGCGACCCGGTCGCTTCCGCCCGCGGCGGTGACCAGCCGCTTCCGCTCGGCGCCGTCCGGGACGCCCGCGTCCCGCTGCTGGGCCCGGCACAGCGCGACGATCCACGACGGCGCCTCCGAGGGCGGCACGGCTCCGGGAGCGGAGCCGCCGGAGCGCGGCCAGGCCGGGCCGGCCTCCCCGGTCGTGGGGGCCTTCGGGGAGGCGGGGCGGGAAGGGGCCGAGACGGTGTCCGGTGCCCGGGAGACTCCGCTCCCGGAGTCGGGGCCGTCGCCGTGCAGGAACGGGACCCCGCCGGAGGCCACGGCCACCCCGCTGCCGAGGAGGGCGGCCGCAGCCACGCCGAGCGCGCCCGTACGCGTCCGGCCCAGACGCCGCGCCAGCCGGGCGAGACGTCCCCGCGGACCGGCCGCCGGAGCCGCGGCGGCCGCCCGCCCGTCGCGAGCCGCCCGGAAGGCGGCCAGGGCCTCCTCCTCGCCCTTGAGCACACCGGAGCCCGGCGGCGGCACCGCGGCGTCGAGGAGTGCCGCGAGGGCACGCAGGCCGTCGTCCGACGGCATGTCACCCGAGCCCCGCGGGCCGGGAGCCGGCCGGGAGCCCTCCGCGATCAGTCGGCGCAGCGTGGCCTCGGTCACCCGGGCGCTTTCCTCCCCGTCCCGCATCGGGTCGTTCACCTCCGTACCGCCGTTGCCTCGGGCCGTTCCACCAGCCGGGCCAGTTTCCTCAGACCGCGTGACAGCGCCATCGCCACCGCACCCGGCCGCTTGCCGAGGATCTCGGCCGTGCTCTTGGTGTCAAGGTCCAGAACCACCCTCAGAAGTACCGCCTCGGCCTGTGGAACGGGCAGGGTGCCGATGAGGGAGACGATCTCACGTGTCGACAGTTCCGCCCCGGCGACCTCCGCCGCGTCCGGGGCGGCCTCACCGCCGGGGGCGCCGGACGCGCGTGGCTCGGGCAGTTCGTCGGTCGGTACGGCGATCTCCTGCACACGCCGCTTTCTGCGGCGCAGGACGTCCCGGGCCCGGTTCCGTGTGACGGCCAGGGCGAAACGGCGGAAGGAGGCGCCGTCCCCCTCGAAACGCAGCACGTCCCGGGCTATCTGTAACCACGTCTCGGCCACGACGTCCTCCGCGTCCTGGCCGACGATGACGGCCGCGTAGCGCAGGAGCTCGGGGTTGAGGCAGCGGTAGACGGCGCGGAAGGCGGTCTCGTCGCCCCGTCGCACGCCGAGAACCGCAGCGTTCAGATCCCCGGTGTGCTCCGGATGGAGCCGGTTGCCGCCGTCCGCCGCATCACTCACGAAAGGGATCCTTCCACGCTCCCGCGCGGCGCGTCGACACACCGCCCCCCACGGGCGGATCCCGCGTGGGGGACGGTGCGGCGCGAGCGTGGACGCCCCTGCGCCGCACGGGAGAAGGCGGAAGGGGGTCCGGTCCCTTCCCGTGCGGGCCGTGGCCTCCCGGCCCTCCTCGCCCTCGGGCACGTGGATGTCCGGATCCGGTTCCTGCCACGGTGTCCACCGGCCGGTCTCGGCGTCGCGGGTGCGCACTTCGGCCCGGCCGCCGATATCCGCCGTCGCCCGGGGCCGGGAGATGTCCGGCGGACTGAACGGCCCGGTGTCGCGGCGGGTCACGCCGCCGTGCCCCTCGACCCCGGTCCTCAGGTTCACGGAGTACACCCTGACCGGCGACGCGGCCACGGGGCTCCCCTCGTCCCCGGGCGGACCGGCCACGGCGACGGCACCCGGGGCCAGCCGGGTCCGTCTCCTCGGACTCGATGTTCTGTGCGTTCGTTTTCCTCGCGGACCCAAGTCCCGCCCCTTGTCATCCGGATCGCTCATCCGGAGACTCGCTCGCCCCGCGTCTGTCACGGGACCCTTCGGTAAGCGCTCACCGTAGAGGAGATGTCACTCTGGGGAACACGCGGGTGCTCAACCGTTGCGGTGCGGGCCGCGACCGGGCCGGAAACGCGAAGACGGCCGGGGTCGCCACCCCCCACAGGAGAGACCCCGGCCGTCGTCGAGTGCGGACCGCCGCGCCGAGCGAGGTCCGTCACACTCCTCAGCGCCGGGCGGCCGAAAACTGTTACTCCCCGCCCGCACACTCCCTCCGCTTCTTCTCCGTCACCCGTCCCCGTGTCCTCCTCGCCTTCAACTCGGTAACTACCGATCCGTCCGCATGGACGGGAGCGCACCCTAGGTCGTAGCGTTCTGCTTCACATCGACGCAGATCGAAGCATCACGGCGGGACCGCGCCCGGCCAGGGGCACGGGCGAGCGCTACATCGCGAAGTGGGGCAGGACTAAGGCGTGCAGGGGGAAGACGCGGAACTCACCGCAGCGGTGCGGGCGGCGCGGGAGGGGGACGAATGCGCCTTCCGCACCGTCTACCGCGCCGTGCACCCCCGCCTGCTGGGGTACGTGCGGACGCTGGTCCCGGACGCGGACGCGGAGGACGTCGCCTCCGAGGCGTGGCTGCAGATCGCCCGGGACATCGGCCGGTTCGACGGGGACGCCGACCGCTTCCGCGGCTGGACGGCGCGGATCGCCCGTAACCGCGCGCTCGACCACATCCGGGCGCGCGGGCGGCGGCCCGTCTCCAGCCCGGTCGACGACGACAACGAACTGGCGGTGCTGCCCGCCGGATCCGACACCTTCGACGAGGCCCTGGAATCGATCGGCACCGGTCACACCATGGCACTGATATCCCGGCTGCCGCGCGACCAGGCCGAGGCCGTCGTACTCCGGGTCGTCGTCGGCCTCGACGCCAAGGGAGCCGCGCGGGTGCTGGGCAAGAGACCGGGCGCGGTCCGCACCGCCGCGCACCGGGGCCTGCGGAAGCTGGCCGAACTGCTGGAGGGGGAGGAGGGACCCGGCGACGGGGCGCCCGCACCCAAGGCCGGAGCCGCACGGAGTGTGACGGAAAAGGCCGGGCGGACGCTGAGGGAAACGTGAGGGCCGACGACCGGTACAGCTGGCTGGACGAGGAAGCCGCGGAGCGTCTGCTGCGCGGCCGGTCGGCCCACTCCTCGCCGTCCGCGGACGAACCGGGGGGATCGGCGCTGGCCGGGGCTCTCGACGGACTCGCCGCCGTCCCCGCGACCACTGCGGCCACAGCCGGTCGTGCCGCCGTGCCCGGCGCGCGTGACGACGGTGAGCTGCCCGGAGAGGCCGCCGCGCTGGCGGCCTTCCGGGCAGCCCGGGCACGGTCCGGGGCCGATGACGGGGTCAGAGCCGGTGCCGGAACCCCCGGGCGCCGCTGCCGCCTGCGGTCACTCGGCCGCCCTCTGCGGGTGGGTGTCGCCGCGCTGGCGCTCGGCGGGGTGCTCGGCGGGGCCGCCATCGCGGTCGGCAGCGGGATGCTGCCCGCGCCGTTCAGGGAAGGACAGGTCTCGCCCGCCCCGGCGGCGAGCGTGACGGCCGGGGCGGGCGGGCTCCTCTCGCCGCCGGTCGGCACCGCCGGCTCCCTCTCCGGC
>NZ_JBXUOY010000117.1:0-15007 GCF_057196705.1 Streptomyces sp. ATLC9
CGCCGGCCCGCGCCGGCTGCCCTCCGCGCACGCCTGGGCCGCCGTCTGCGTCGCCTGCGCCGCGCTCCTGGTCAGCCCCGTCTCGTGGTCGCACCACTGGGTGTGGTGCGTGCCGGCCGTGCTGCTGCTGGGCTCGGAGGCGCTGCGCCGCGGCAGCGCGCCGTGGTGGACGGGCACGGCTCTGACGGCGCTGCTGTTCTGCTCGTACGCCCTGTGGTGGGTGCCGCACGGTTCCCCGTCGGAGCGTTTCGAGCTGCGCCAGAGCGGTGTGCAGACGGCCCTGTCGGCGGTCTATCCGGCAGCCGGCGCGGCACTGCTCGCCCTCGCCGCCGTCCTGGCCGTACGCGCGCTGCGGCGGCCCGCGCCGTACCCGGGTCCGCCCGGCTCCTTCGGAACCCTCCCGGCGCCCAGGGCCCGTGCGGCCTCACTCGCACCGGTCCCGGCGGACTCGCCGCTCTCCGCGCGGGCGGGCGGCGCTCAGGCCGCCACGAAGGAGTAGAAGCGCTTGAGGGTGCAGTGCTCCTCCAGGAGCCGGCCGTAGATCGGCTCGCCCTCCAGCTCGCGGTAGGTCTCGATCGGGTCGCCCTTGATGATCAACGCCCTCGCGCACTCGGCGCACCAGTACTGGTACGCCGCGTTGACCGGCTCCATGTCGCGGACGATCGGGGTCCCGCTGCCGCACCAGTCGCACTTCCTGCTGTGTGCACCCATGTCCGTCAGTCAACTCCAGCCGTGACCGCAGGCGTGCGCACGTGGGGGACCCCTCCGCTGTCTCTGCCGTCCTCGATGTCTCCGAACGCCCCGGCGCGCTCCCGCCGCGCGCAACGGCCCGTCCGGCGTTCCGATTCTGCCATGCCCCGCCCGTGGGCAGGAGTGCGCGAACGGACGCGGTGAGGTCCCGGGATTCCGCTTCCCGCACACCACTGCGGGACGAGCCCGCCGGAAAGGCGGAGATCCCGCCCCCCGGCCGGGGGGCGGGATCTGTCTCGCCCATGTGGAGCTAAGGAGAATCGAACTCCTGACCTCTTGCATGCCATGCAAGCGCTCTACCAACTGAGCTATAGCCCCAGTGCTCCGGATCCGCCGCTCTCGCCGCGGTGCCGTGAACGGGAAGAAGCTTAACCGGTGACCTGCCCGAACGCGAAATCCGCCTCCGGCGGGCCCTGCCGGAGGCGGCGGGCCCGCCGGACGGGCCGTGTCAGACGTCGTCGCCGAGGACGGGCTGGGGAAGCGTTCCGGCGTTGTGCTCCAGCAGCCGCCAGCCGCGTGCCCCCTCGCCCAGGACGGACCAGCAGCAGTTGGTCAGTCCGCCCAGCGACTCCCAGGAGCCCGGTTCCAGACCCAGCAGGCGGCCGATGGTGGTGCGGATCGTGCCGCCGTGGCTGACCACGACCAGGACTCCGTCGTCGGGCAGCTTCTCGGCACTGCGCTCGACCACCGGCGCCGCGCGGTCGGCCACCTCGGTCTCCAGCTCGCCGCCGCCGCGCCGCACGGGCTCGCCGCGCTTCCAGGCGGCGTACTCCTCGCCGTGGCGCTCGACGATCTCCTCGTGCGTCAGCCCCTGCCACACGCCCGCGTACGTCTCGCGCAGGCTCTCGTAGCGGGTGACCTCCAGGCCGGTGACCGCGGCCAGCTCGGCGGCGGTGTCCACGGCCCTGATCAGGTCGGAGGCGATGATCGCGTCCGGTCTGAGCGCCGCGAGCAGCCGCGCGGCGCGGCGGGCCTGCTCAAGGCCGGCCGCGGTCAGCTCGATGTCCGTGGTGCCCTGGAAGCGCCGTTCGAGGTTCCACGCGGTCTGCCCGTGCCGCCACAGCACGATGCGGCGGCCGCGTCCCGCCACGCGTCCGTTCAGTTCAGCTCACCGCCCTCGCGTGCGGCGGCCTCACCCTTGCCCCGGGTGGCCTTGGCGTCCTCGGGCAGGTCGATCTCCGGGCAGTCCTTCCACAGGCGCTCCAGCGCGTAGAAGACCCGCTCCTCGCTGTGCTGGACGTGCACCACGATGTCGACGAAGTCCAGCAGGACCCAGCGGCCGTCGCGCTCGCCCTCGCGGCGCACCGGCTTGACGCCCTTCTCCTTCTGGAGTCGTTCCTCGATCTCGTCGACGATCGACTTGACCTGGCGGTCGTTGGGCGCGGAGGCCAGCAGGAAGGCGTCGGTGATGGAGAGCACATCGCTGACGTCGTACGCGACGACGTCGTGGGCGAGCTTGTCGGCCGCAGCCTGGGCTGCGGCGTTGATCAGCTCGATGGAGCGGTCCGTGGCGGTCACAGGCAGCGCTTTCGGTCGGCGGTCCACAACTCCTCCAGGGTCTCACGCCCCGCCGCGGACCGGCTCCGCCGGGCCCGGCGGAGCCTCACCCCGCCGGGCCCCGCCGCCTCACGACCCTCCGGACCCGTAGTCCTGGCCCAGCACCACCGTGATGTCGGCGTTCGCCGCGCCCTTGCCCTCGGCCACGGCACCCTCCGGCAGACCGAGCGTCCTGGCGACCTCCTCGGCCCCGGCCCTGTCCCCGGCGCCGGAGTAGGTCACCCGGGTGGTGGCCTGCGCGGACTGCTCGCTGCCACCGCCGACCACGGTGTAGCCGCCGTTGACCAGCGCCACCCTGGCGTTGCTCACCGCCTTCTCGTCGCCGGTGGCGTCCTTCAGGCTCACACGCGGCGCGGCGTTCGGATCGGTGTTCTTCACCGTGCCGCCCAGCACGTCCTTCACCAGGCCCTCGCTGGTGGCGTCGCTGAGCGTGCCGTCCGCCTCCACGGGCAGCAGTTCGGTGCCGTGGGCGTCCTTCCTGGCGTATCCGGCCAGCGAGGCGAGACTGGCTCCGAGCTGTCCGTCGGTCAGTGAGGGGTCGAGGATCTGCGTCAGCGCACGGACCGTGCCGGTGGCGGTCTTCGGGTCGTCGGACGTCTTCTCCAGCGTGGCCCGCAGGACCTGCCCGAACCGGGCGAGCTGCTTCGTCTGCGGCTCGCCCTCGGCCCGGTACGTGGCGTAGGCGACGGCGGCGCTGCCGTCCAGGTCGCGCCCCTCGCCCCGCCTCACCAGCGGTTCCTCGTCCTCCTTTGCGCCGGGCACGGTGGCGTCGGCGTCCAGGGAGATACCGCCGACCAGATCGACCCAGTTCTCCAGGTAGGGGGTGTCCAGCCGCCAGGTGCCCCTGATGTCGGTGCCCAGCAGCAGGCCCAGCGCGTCGCGGGTGGCCGCCGCGCCCTCGGCCTCGAGGGACCTGCCCAGCGTCGTCCCCCCGCCCGTGCCGCCGGAGGAGACGGCCAGGGAGTTGGGCAGCAGGACGGTGGTGCCCCTGCCCGCCGTCTCGTTGTTGACCAGCAGCGCGGTGGACGTCTCCCCGCCGTCGATCTCGCGCAGGTGGACGACGATCACCTTGCGTTTCTGTGCGGCCGACGCCGCCTGCCCGGTCCCGTCGTCCCCGGAGGTGCCTGGCAGCATGCCCGCCCACCAGAGCCAGCCGACGCCGCCGGCCAGCACCACGGCGAGCGCGGCGACCAGGGCCACCGTGCGGTTGCGGCCCCGGCGCTTGGCCTCCTCGCGCCGCTCGGTGCGGCTCTCGGAGAACTTCAGCCAGTCGATGACGTCCTCGGACTCCCCGTCCTGTTCCTCGACGAAGGAGAACTCCTCGGTGCGGTACTCGTCGGCATCGGCGTCGAAGCCGGGGGAGGCGCCGTCACCGGTGCGCCCGCCCTCGCCGGACCCGGCTTCCGGCGCGTCACCGGGTCCGGCGGGGCGTTCCCCGTACCAGGCCTGCTGGGCCTGCTGCGGGATCCACGTCTGCGCCGCCGGCTCCTGCCGCCCGGCGGCGGGGACGTCCCGGTCGCCGTACCGGTCGTCCTGCCCGCCGTGTCCGTCGTATCCGACGGCGTGCGGCCCGGAGGTGTAGGGGTCCTGGGCGTACGGGTCCTGGGCGTACGCCTCCGGCGCGTATCCGGTCCGGGTCCCCCCGGCATGGGGGTCCGCGGCGTAGGAATCGAAGTCGTAGGAGCCGGAATCGTAGGAGCCGGGGGTGTGCGTGCCCGGGTCGTAGGATCCCGGGTCGTAGGACTCCGTGCCGTAGGCGCCGGCGCCGTAGGGGTCGTAGGCGGGCTGCTGCCCGCTCTGGGGGCCCTGTCCGTACGCGGAACCGTACGAGGGGTCGTACGGGGCGGCCCCGTGCGGCGCGCCGGGGCCCTGCCCCCCGTGGACCGGCCGGCCGTACTCGTCGTAACCGTAGACGTGAGCGCTCTCCTGCGACGGGTCCCCCGGCCCGTACGGGTCCTGTCGGTCGTTCAAGACTGCCGCCCCTCTAGCCCTTCGGCGCCCGGCCGTCCCGGTACAGCCGGCGTTTGTTGATGTAGCGCACCACACCGTCCGGCACCAGATACCAGACGGGGTCCCCCTGCGCCACACGCGCGCGGCAGTCCGTCGAGGAGATGGCCAGCGCCGGGACCTCGATCAGGGACACCCCGCCGGCCGGCAGGCCCGGGTCGGCGAGGGCGTGCCCGGGGCGGGTGACCCCGATGAAGTGGGCGAGCGAGAACAGCTCGTCCACGTCGCGCCAGGTCAGGATCTGGGCGAGCGCGTCGGCGCCGGTGATGAAGAACAGGTCGGCGTCGGTGTGCAGTGCCCTGAGGTCCCGCAGGGTGTCGATGGTGTACGTCCGGCCGCCGCGGTCGATGTCGGTGCGGCTGACCGAGAACTGCGGGTTGGACGCCGTGGCGATGACCGTCATCAGATAGCGGTCCTCGGCCGGCGACACCGCCCTGTGGCTCTTCTGCCACGGCTGCCCGGTCGGCACGAAGACCACCTCGTCCAGGTGGAACCTGGCCGCCACCTCGCTGGCCGCGACCAGGTGTCCGTGGTGGATGGGGTCGAACGTCCCGCCCATCACGCCCAGCCGCCGTTTGCCGGCGCCGGACACTATGTGCTCTCCCATGCGTGCCGACCTTAGCCGTCCGGCGCCGATCGCGCCGCCGTCCGGGCCCGGTGCCTCAGCGGTCCCGGTTGAAGCGGGTGGTGATCCACAGCAGCAGGAGCAGCACTCCCAGAGCGCCCAGACCGGCGGCGAACGGGTTGACGGATGTGCCGCCGTGCCCGCCGTTCTCGGCACTGGAGGCCAGGAGGTTCAGGGTGTGCACCGTGTCGGGGAGGGTCATCGTCGGCAGACCTATCGGGTAGGGGCGGAAACTTGAGCCACATCGTAAGCGGGGCGGGATGCTGTGGCGTGTGGCACCCACCACCTAGGGTGGGGTCCGGCACGGGGGACGGGCCCGACCAGACCCGCAGGGGGCGGACGATGACAGACGGCAACGGCACCACCGGACACCTTCCCGGCCGTGACAGGCGGCGCTTCCCGGGGATCTCCTCGCGGGCGTACGAGCACCCTGCGGACCGGTCCGCACTGGTGGCGCTGCGCAGGCTGAGCGGTTTCGACACGGTCTTCAAGGCACTGAGCGGGCTGCTGCCCGAGCGCAGCCTGCGCCTGCTGTTCCTGTCGGACTCGGTCCGGGTGGACGACGCGCAGTTCACCCACCTGTACGCCATGCTGCGCGACGCCTGCTACGTCCTGGACCTGGAGAAGGTCCCGCCGATGTACGTCACGCAGGACCCGAGGCCCAACGCCATGTGCGTCGGCCTGGACGAGCCGGTCATCGTGGTGACCACCGGACTGGTGGAGCTGCTGGACGAGGAGGAGATGCGGGCGGTGATCGGCCACGAGGTCGGCCACGCCCTGTCCGGGCACGCGGTGTACCGGACGATCCTGCTGTTCCTGACCGGTCTGGCCGTCAAGGTGGCGTGGATCCCGCTGGGCAATGTGGCGATCATGGCGCTCGTGACGGCGCTGCGCGAGTGGTTCCGCAAGTCGGAGCTGTCGGCGGACCGGGCCGGACTGCTGGTCGGCCAGGACCTCCGGGCGTCGATGCGCGGTCTGATGAAGATCGCGGGCGGCGACCACCTGCACGAGATGAACGTCGACGCCTTCCTGAAGCAGGCCGACGAGTACGAGTCCTCCGGCGATCTGCGCGACTCGGTACTGAAGATCCTCAACGTGCTGCCGCGCAGTCACCCCTTCACCACCGTGCGCGCCGCGGAGCTGCGCGAGTGGGCCGCGAGCCGCGATTACCAGCGGATCATGGAGGGCCACTACGACCGGCGCGAGGACGACAAGGACACCTCGGTGTACGAGTCGTTCCGGCAGTCCGCGAGTCACTACTCCGACACCGTGCGCACCAGCAAGGACCCGCTCATGGGCCTGCTGCGGGACCTGGGCGACGGCGCCGGGGACCTGGGCGGGAAGCTCCGCGACCGCTTCGCCGGGCGCGGAGCGGGCGGCGGTGCGAGCGGCAGGGGCGACGGCGGGAGCGGCGGCGCGGAAGGCGCTACGGGCTCGGCAGGGAGCTAGGGGCGAGCATCCCGCACACCGGGCTGTCGCCGCCGTCGCGCAGGTAGGGGTCGGTGCCGGCCGGGTGGTCGGCACCGGCTTCCTGCCCGGCCGTCAGCGGGTGCAGGGCGTCGTGGGCACGGGCCGCGCAGGACATCGGCCCGGCCCGCACCTCGCTGCGCTCCACCGTCAGATGGTGGTCGCGCAGGTCCTCGCGGTCGAAGCGCAGCCGCAGTTCGCGCCGGACGGTGAACAGCGAGGCGGCCTCTCCGTCCGCCCGGTCGCCGCCGGCCCGGACGGGGCGGACGGCGTAGACGAAGACGTGGTCGGTGACGATCTCCAGCGCGTCGGCCTCCGCCTCGCGGACCTCCATCGTGCCGCGGACGCGCACCCCCTCGCCGGCGAACTCCGTGCGCCCGGGATCGAAGCGCACCAGCCAGCCGGTCGCCGCGTGGCGGCCGTCGGCCGCGGGCCGCTCGATGCTGCGGTCGAACTGCGCGTGCTGGCCCGGGTCGATCAGTATCCGCACCGGCCGCGCGGTCCCGCCGCTCAGCACCTCGGGGTTGAGTGAGCTCTCGACCACGTACTCCTTGGCGACGGACAGCGCGGCGAGCACCTGGCTGTCGGCGAAGTGGGCGGTGGAACGGGCCGGAGGCAGCGTCACCCCGGCGGCCCCGGTGCGGAACTCCGCGGCCGGGCTGCGTTCGAACAGGCGTGACGGCCGCCCGCCGGGCACCCGGCTGCCCCCGCCCGGCGAGAGCGGGACGACCGTGCTGCTCATCACCCGCGGACCCGGCTGCTCCACGGGCTGCCTCGGGCCGCTCACCCCGGCGTAGACCACGGCGCCGAAGGCGAGCACGATCAGCACCGTCAGGACCAGGCCCCGCCACGGCGTGCCGCGCGGCGGGCGGAATGGAAGGGGCCGGACGGGGTGCTCGTGGTCGGCCATCCGCTCCCGCGCGGAGAACTCCTGGAGGCGGGCAGCCCGGACGAACGACTCGTCGAAGACGGTGGAGCGGTACTCGTCGTCACCGCCTCCGGCGGAACCCCGGGGCGGTGGGTCTCCAGGCCCGGCCATATCCCCAGAGTAGATCCGGCGAAAGACGCCAAACCCGCCCATGAGGTCTGATTCAGGGAAAAGCCGGGCAGTGTCCGCCGGGCGGCCTACCCGGCGCCCGCTACGGCCGGCCGCCGAGCGAGGACGTGCTGTAGTGGCCGGACAGGGAGGGGAGCGCGCCGGACCGGCCGGCCGGCGGGGCGTCGGCCCCGCTGGTCGCGGGCGGCGGCTCCGGCGGGGTCTGCTGCCGCTGGCCGGAGGCGCCCCGGTGGACGGCGGCGAAGGCCATCGCGACGATGCCGACGCTCATCACCACGGCGAGCACCCAGGCGACCGGCCGCTGCCAGCGGACATGGCCGCGGTAGGGGCGCGGGGGATGCCCGTGGAGTCCGGCCCGGCCGTCGCTCTCCTCGGTGTAGGCGGCGTATCCTGCGTCCTCCGGATACTCGGCGTCCTCCACGTACTCCAGGTGGTCGAGGCGGTCGGCGAACTCCAGCCGGCCGTAGCGGTACCGGCCGTGGCGGTCGTCGTCCTCGTCCGCCCCGGCGTCGCGGTCCTCTTCCGCGCCCTCGGGGCCGTCCGGCCGGAGTCCGTAGCCGTACTGGTCGTCGTACGCGAGCGCCGCCTCGGTCTCGGAGGGGGACTGGGCGGCTGCCGGCGCGCGCTCGGCGGCGGTGGGCTCGTGGATCAGGGCGGCACGCACGAAGGACTCGTCGAGCACCACGGAGGCGAACGCGTCGTCCGCCGCCGCGCGGTCGCGGTCGTCGGGCTCCTCGCCGCTGTGGTGCGGCTGGCCCCCCACATCCTCCGGCACGGAACCAGCGTAGACCCGCCGGAGGACTTTGGGCAGGGAGAACGGCGATTCGTCTGGTTTCGCGTGGGCCCGGCTCTCCCGCGGAGCCCCGCGGGAGAGCCACCGGATCAGCCGCGCACGTGCCCCTCGCCCGTGACCACGTACTTCGTCGAGGTCAGCTCCGGCAGGCCCATGGGCCCGCGGGCGTGCAGCTTCTGCGTCGAGATGCCGATCTCGGCGCCGAAACCGAACTGGCCGCCGTCGGTGAAACGGGTGGAGGCGTTGACCATGACCGCGGTGGAGTCCACCAGCGACACGAAGCGGCGGGCCGCGGAGGTGTCGGAGGTGACGATCGCCTCGGTGTGGCCGGAGCTCCAGCGGCGGATGTGCTCCACCGCGGCGTCCAGGGAGGGCACCACGGCGGCGGCGATGTCGTAGGAGAGGTACTCGGTGGCCCAGTCCTCCTCGGTTGCGGGCACCACGTCCACGCCGCCCGCCTCGCCCGCCTTGGCCCAGGCCCCGTCGCCGTGGACGGTCACCCCGGCCTTCTCCAGCGCGGCCAGGGCGCGCGGCAGGAAGGCGTCGGCGATACCGGAGTGCACCAGCACGGTCTCGGCGGCGTTGCAGACGCTGGGACGCTGCGCCTTGGAGTTGACCAGGATCTCCACGGCCGTGTCGAGGTCGGCGTGCTCGTCGACGTAGACGTGGCAGTTGCCGGTGCCGGTCTCGATGACCGGGACGGTGGACTCCTCCACGACCGTCTTGATCAGGGAGGCGCCGCCGCGCGGGATCAGCACGTCCACCAGGCCGCGGGCGCGCATCAGCTCCTTGACGCTGTCGCGGCTCTCGCCGGGCACGAGCTGGACGGCGTCGGCCGGCAGGCCCGCGGAGGCCACGGCGTCGCGGAGCACCGCGACCAGGGCGGTGTTGGAGGAGTAAGCGGAGGAGGAGCCGCGCAGCAGCACCGCGTTGCCGGCCTTCAGACAGAGCACGGCCGCGTCCACGGTGACGTTGGGCCTGGCCTCGTAGACGATGCCGACCACGCCGAGCGGCACCCGCACCTGGCGCAGCTCCAAGCCATTGGGGAGCGTGGAGCCGCGCACCACCTCGCCCACCGGATCGGGCAGGGCCACCACCTCGCGCACGTCGGAGGCGATGGCGGCGATCCGCTCGGGGGTGAGGGTGAGCCGGTCGACGACGGACTCGGCCGTTCCGGCGGCGCGGGCCCTGTCCACGTCGGCGGCGTTGGCCTCGACGATCTCGCCGGTGCGGACCACCAGGGCGTCGGCGACCGCGAGCAGCGCGCCGTCGCGCGCGGTGCGCGGCAGCGGGGCGAGCGCGGCGGCCGCCTCCTTGGCGCGTCGGGCGGTGTCGGTCACGGGCGAGGTCTGCGATGCGCTGCTCATGCTCCCAGCGTAGCCAGGGCGGGCGGCGTCCATCCCCAGGTCCGCGGTGCGAGACGGGTGGTGTGCCCGGCCCGCCGCCCGGCGGCGGGCCGGGGTCAGAACGGGTGGACGCCGGCCGGGATGGCGGGGTGCGGGCCGTAGCCCTCCGCCACCCGCTGGCGGTACGTCTCGCGGCCGATGACCTCCAGCCCGACGATCTCCCAGGGCGGCAGCTTCGCCGACGCCCGGTGCTCGCCCCACAGCCGCAGCGCCACGGCCGCGGCGTCGTGGAGGTCGCGGGCCTCCTCCCAGTAGCGGATCTCGGCGTGGTCGTTGGCGTACCGCCCGGCCAGCAGGAAGGGGTGGTCGTGGGCGAGCCGCTCCAGCGCCCGTCTGACGTCCCGCAGCGGCGCCTCGGCCCCGGAGACGCTGAGGGTGACGTGCCACAGCCGGGAGGCGCCGCCGGCGCGGCCCTCCTCCCCGCCGCGGCGGGCGTCCGGCCCCGCCGGAGGGGGCGGAGGGCTCCCCGCCCCGTCGCCTCGCTGGGGGTACCCCAAGTCGACGCTGGTCAGTCGTCTCACCGGCGGCCTCCCGTGTGGTGCCTATCTCGTGTGGCTGCGCTTGTGCGACCGCGCGAGGGCGGTCGCACCGTGGACCGCCGCCCGGGCGCGGCCCTCCCACAGAAGTGGACCAGCACTCGAGCCCCCGTGTGGCGGTTTTCGGGAAGCTGTCCGTGGAAAGGCTGACCCGGAGGCTCCGCCAAAGGTGCCGTCAAGGGTGCCCTCAGTGGCGCAGCAGGACCAGATCGTCGCGGTGGACGACCTCCCTCTCGTACGCGGGGCCGAGCTCGCGGGCCAGGTCGCGGGTGGAGCGGCCGATCAGCCTCGGGATCTCGCGCGCGTCGAAGTTGACCAGCCCGCGGGCGACGGCCCGCCCGGCGGTGTCCCGCAGCTCGACCGGGTCGCCGGCGGAGAACTCGCCCTCCACCCCGGCCAGCCCGGCCGGCAGCAGCGAGGTGCGCCGCTCGACGACGGCCCGCACCGCGCCGTCGTCCAGCACCAGCGCGCCGCGCGGGGCGGAGGCGTGGGCCAGCCACAGCAGTCGGCCGGCGGAGCGGCGGCCGGTGCGGTGGAAGTAGGTGCCCACGGACCGGCCGGCGAGGGCGTCGGCGGCGCGGGTGGCGGAGGTGAGCACCACGGGGACGCCGGCCCCGGCGGCGATCCGGGCCGCCTCGACCTTGGTGACCATGCCTCCGGTGCCGACCCCGGCCTTCCCGGCGCTGCCGATCTCCACCCCGTCCAGGTCGTGCGGGCCGCGCACCTCCTCGATGAGGGAGGTGCCGGGGGAGGCCGGATCGCCGTCGTAGAGGCCGTCGACGTCGGAGAGCAGGACCAGCAGCTCGGCGCGGACGAGATGGGCGACCAGCGCGGCCAGCCGGTCGTTGTCGCCGAAGCGGATCTCGTCGGTGGCGACGGTGTCGTTCTCGTTGACGATCGGCACCGTGCCCATGGCCAGGAGCTGGTCCAGGGTGCGGTAGGCGTTGCGGTAGTGCGCGCGGCGGCTGGTGTCGTCCGAGGTCAGCAGCACCTGGCCCACGCGCCGGCCGTAGCGGGCGAAGGAGGCGGTGTAGCGGGCCACCAGCAGACCCTGGCCGACGCTGGCGGCGGCCTGCTGGCGGGCGAGGTCGCGGGGGCGCTTCTCCAGGCCCAGCGGCGCCAGTCCGGCGGCGATGGCGCCGGAGGAGACCAGCACGACCTCCTTGCTGTCCTCGTCCTCCGGGGCGCCGAGACACCTGGCCACCACGTCCACCAGCGCGTCCACCCGGTCGGCGTCCAGCCCGCCGGCGGCCGTGGTCAGCGAGGACGACCCGATCTTCACCACGATCCTGCGGGCGTCCCGTACGTCCCGCCGGAGGTCCTGCTCTGCCGCTGCCACCTGCGCCGTCCCCTGGGTGTGATCTCTCGTCCGGTCGCTGTGCAATCTACGCGAGCCCCCGCTCGGCCCGCCCGCCCGCTGGTCAGGGGCGACCTCTTACCCTCGGAAGGCCTAAGCGATTTCCGCAATCAGGCCAACCGTCCCGATGAAGGCGATACCTGCACCAATGAATCGAATGGTCCCCGGCGTCGCAGGCCCGGTAAATGTGAACCCGGAAAAAAATTCAAATACCCGATGGGCGGCATCTCTGTAGTTCAGAAAGGTGATCCATCCGTAAATCGAGAAAAGTGCAAAAAATACCACCGAAGACACGTCCACACCGGACGAAGGGGTTTGCCCCATGGAAAGAGGAAGGAAATTCGCCATCATCAAGAAACACCACCAAGAAAGGAAGCGGGAGCCTCAAGCGCACAGACTCCCGCCTCGCTGCACCGTGGACGAATCAGGTATCACCATTCGTCGAGAGTGAACCACTTCCCAACCTCAGTGTTAACGCTCGTAGTGATACCGAACTCAGCACCGACACCTCCCCCCACGCTGACCGTAGTTACACCCACACTCTCTCCCCGGGTGTTAGCCGTACCTATAGCCCTTTCATGGGTCACCGAAGCAGCGGCTCCGTACCCGGCAGAGACCGTCCCACCCCACCCGTCGCCTTTAAGCTGCGCTATGCCATCAGCGTTGCTGCCCATCGCCCCGAGCTGGATACTTGTCCCCAGGGACGGGGATTCCATTCCCTTGGAGACGGTGTGACCGTACTCGACTTTCCCGTCAGGTGTAATTGCCTTCACGATACAGGCCTCTCCTGCCACTCCAGTCCCGAAGCCGATGGAACCACTTAGGCACATTCCGCCTGTGTCATTTGCCCAAAAAGTGTCCCAAACTTTCCCGATTTTATCCTTGGCGAACCCGCCGACTATGGAAGAGACACCAGTGTTCTGCACCGGGACATCGATTTTCGGAGGAGCGGGCGCGACATGAGGGGGTGGGGAAGGAATGGATCCGGAGTTAATGACGATGGGGCGAGCTCCGGGGATTCCGCCGAGGCCTTTCCTTTTGCGAGGGTTTCCTTGACTGTCATACAGCGACTGGCGCCGCTCGCAGCGGCATGCCCGTACGGGGCCTTCACTTCCCCCGACCTTGGCGGAGGGGCCGCTGTAGGACTCGTTGTAGCAAGCGGTGCGGTCCTTGGCTTTCGCGCAGCTTCGATTGATGGGGTCCAGCCCGCTGGGGTCAGAGAAGGCTACGGGGTTGTTGACCGAGTAACTGTGGGAGCTGAGGTTCTGGGGGTCGTAGGGGGTGATCAGTTCGTCGGGGCTGAGGAAGCGGCCGAGGGCGGCATCGTACATACGGGCGCCGAGGATGGACAGCCCAGTGGCGTCGTCCTCGGGCTTGCCGAGGAAGCCGCGGTCGGTGCCGGCCGGGAGGGACGCCTCACCGCGCTGGTCGCCGAAGGGGGTGTAGCGGCGCCGGGTGACCGCGCCGGTGGCGGCCAGGATCATCAGCTGTGTGGACGCCTGTCCGTCGCTCATCAGCCAGACGAGGACGCCGTCCTCCTCCGTGTCGCTGGGAGTGCGCATCGCGACGACCGTGTCGCCCGCGCTGTAGTAGCGGGTGGCCTGAGTGGCGGTGGTCGCAGCCGACGCACGCAGCTCGTGGCCGTCGAGGTAGAGCACCTTCTCGTTCACGCTGCTCCGCATCAGGACGTTGCCCGACACGTCGTAGACATAGGTGGACACCTCGTCGCCGCCGGCCCTCTTCCGCGTGATCCGCGACACGCGGTTCTGGCCGTTCCAGTCCAGCTCGGACGTGACGCCCTCGACGGTCCGGGATGTCATCTGCCCGGCTCCGTTGTAGGCGAAGGTGTCGTCCCCAGCCCGGGTGACCGCGTGCGGGCGGACCGAGTCGGGCCCGGAGGGGGCATAGGCGTACTGCCTGGTCGAGGACCCCGCCCCGGTGGTCTCGGTCACCGACGAGATGTTGCCGATCACGTCGTAGGTGTACTCCGTCTGGTACGGATCAGGTCCTGCGTCGAAGTCGGTGTTCGGGGTGGTGCCGGTAGCGCACTCCGTGCCGGTTCAGGCGTCGGCCGCCCGGCGAACACGTGGCCGAAATCCGGGGCAACCATCCGGTCATCCCATGTGTCTTAACTTCGGGTTCAGATTGATTGCCCCCACAGGACACCCAATCCACGGGCTGCGTACACTCTGCGCGGCCTGTGAGGGTTGTGCGGAACATCCGGTGTGAGCGGTTTCCTCATACGCCACCTGGTTCCGGCCCATCCACCGACCGGCTACGAGGACTACCTACCTGACATGGGCATACCTCCCCTTTTCCGAAGTGCGCCGCCTCACCGAGAAGAAGCGCGATGCCTGGTGGACGGTGCTGCTCGTCGACCCCGTGGCCACACCCCTGGTCCGGTGGACGGCGAAGTGGACCCGGGTGACGCCGAACCAGATCACCTGGGGCGCGCTCTTCCTCGGCCTCGCCGCCGCCGCCTGCTTCGCGCGCGGCGACTGGAAGTGGCTGCTGATCGGGGCCGGGCTGTACCACCTGAGCTTCATCCTGGACTGCATGGACGGCAAGCTCGCCCGGCTCACGGGGAGGGGCTCGGAGTTCGGCGGCTGGCTGGACTACGTGTTCGACCGGGTACGGGTGCTGATCTGCGCCATCGCACTGATGGGCAGCCAGTACTCACGCACGGGGGAGGTGGCGTACGTCTGGCTGGCCCTCGTGGTGGTCTTCCTGGACGCCCTGCGCTACCTGGACGCGCTCCAGATCTTCAAGGTGCGCCACAGCATGCGCAAGAAGATCAGGGCCCGTGCCAAGGCCGGCCGCCGGGCGGCGAGGGCGCCGATGACCGCCGAGGAGCGGGAACGGGAGCAGGACCGGGAGAACCAGGGGAACAAGGCCGACGAGGAGCAGGGAATCACCTTCATGGAGGACCTCCTCCGTGAGGACCCCACCGCCGACCTTGACGGCGACTCCCGGCAGGACGCCCCGGACGCCGGGGCCGAGGGCGGCGCGCAGGCCCCGCGGGAGAAGAAGGTCATCGACCTGCACGTGGAGTTCAAGAGCCGGTTCCCCTGGTACGGCCGCTTCCGCACCTTCCTGCTCCGGCACCGCGTCCGCACCCACCTGGTGAGCGGCATCGAGTTCCAGATGGCCGTCTTCATCGTGGGCCCGCTCCTCGGCGCGATCATGCCGGTGACCATCGCGGCGGGCGCCCTGCTGATGGTGTTCGAGCTCGCGATCATCTACAAGCTGCTGCTGTCCACCAGGGACTTCGAGCGCACCCTGGCCTCCTACCCGGTCCCCGAGACCGCGCCCGGTGACGCCGCCGGGATACCGGCCCAGCCCGGCGGTCCGGCCGGGGAGGCTCGGCCGGACCGCGACGGAGCCGCCGCGGGCCGATAGCGGCGCGGACGCGTACACCACCGGGCGGGGCGGTGAACGGAAGGGGGCTTCCG
>NZ_JBXUOY010000118.1:0-14988 GCF_057196705.1 Streptomyces sp. ATLC9
GACGGCCGGCGCCTGGCGGAGACCTCCGCGCGCCGCTGACCCGGCCCGGGCTCGTCCTCGTCCGGATCAG
Organism: Streptomyces sp. ATLC9; assembly: GCF_057196705.1. Classification (NCBI taxonomy): domain Bacteria; kingdom Bacillati; phylum Actinomycetota; class Actinomycetes; order Kitasatosporales; family Streptomycetaceae; genus Streptomyces; species Streptomyces sp. ATLC9. Next base: position 71 of record NZ_JBXUOY010000118.1, read on the forward strand.
ACCGGGCCGGGCTCCTCGGTGCCGCGCGCCACGAAGGTGCGCGCCGCCTTGTCGTGCCAGCACTGCCGCCACGGCCGGTCGAACAGGCACCACAGGACGTTGACCACGCCGACGCCCAGTGGCGCCAGCAGGCCGTACACCAGCCAGCGGCGCAGCGCGGCGCCGAAGGAGGGGGTGTCCTGCTCCTCGATGTCGAGCACCTGGACGCCGAACAGCTTCTTGCCGAGCGTGCGGCCCCAGCGGGCGGTGGGCAGCACCTCGTAGAGGAGTCCGAACAGCAGCAGAGCGCCGAGCACGATCGCCAGGTAGACGCCGGTGGTGCCGTCGACCAGCCAGATCTGCCGTGTCTCGCCTGCCTGTTGGGCCGCCGCCACCTGCTCGCGGAAGTGCTCGGCGCTGGGGCCGGCGAACGGGAAGGCCACCGCCGCGGCCACCGCCGCGGTGAGGACGCCGTCCACCACGCGGGCGCCCAGCCGGCGTCCGAGCCCGGCCGGGCGGGCCTGCCGCCGGGCGGCCCTCAGGAAGGGGTCGTCGGCCGGGGGCCGCCAGGGCACGACCTGCTCCGGGCCGCCCGCCCGGCCGGCCGGCGACTGCTGCTGCGGCAGGACGGGTGCGGACGCGTGCGGTACCGGGGCGTGCGGTGCGGACCCGGGGGCGCGCTGGGCCAGTTCGTGCACCTGCCGTGTCCAGGAAGGCTGTCCGGACGCCGGGCCGGCGGGCGCGGCGGGGCCCGCCGGAGCGGCGGGCGCGGGGAGGACCGCGCCGGGAGCGCCCACCGCGGGCGCCTCCGTACGACGCAGCCCCACGGTGTCCTCGGGCCCGACGGGCTGTCCGCCCGCGGCCGGAGCGGCGCCCTCGGGACGTACGGGCCGCATCCGCACGGTGCCGTCGTCGCGCGGCTGTGTGCTCCCTCCGCGCGGGTCCGGGACGGGCCCCAGTGCCCGCGGAACACGGCCCGCGCCCAGCGCCGGGGCGGCCGGGGCCCGCCCCTCTCCGGCACCGCCGTCCGCGCCGTCCGTACTGCCCGTGCCGCCCGTGCCCCAGGAGACGCGGCCGTCCCGCTCCCCGTCGAAGCCCGTCTGCCGGGCGGCGTCGGCCTGCCAGACGGACGCGGGCTCGGGCCGGGCGCCGCAGGACCGGGAGGGACCGCCCCGGGCGGCCTCCCGGTCCTGCGGACGGATCTCCACCTCGCCGCGTCCGCGCAGTTGGGGCAGGGAGTCGCCCGGAGCGGGCGCCGCCCCCGCGGCCGGCTCCCCGGCGCCGGTGGTCTCCTCCTCGTCCAGGAAGACCGGGCCCGTCTCCTCCTGCGGGGACCCACCGGGCGCGGAGCCCGCGGCCGGCGCCGGGGGGCCGGCCGCGGGGGCGGCGGGCGGGGCATGCACCACCACACCGGGGGGCGCCGCGGGCACCGGTTCGCCCTCGCGGGGCTCGGGACGGCTCGTCCCCGGCACCCACGCAGTGCCGTTCCAGTAGCGGATGTATCCCGGAATGGACGGATCGGGGTAGTAGCCCGGGCCCGGGCTGCCGTTGGCGGATGCTGACGGAGGGGCGCTCATGTGTCCGGTCCCGTATCTGCTCGGCCGTCGCTGTGGCGTGTGCCGCTCCCCGTCCGGCGGCGAGACCGGGGAGCGCTGGCTCCACATCTACCAGAGACGGGACGCTCCTCGCCCCGGCCATCGGCGACCCCGCCACCATCCAGCGACACCGGGACCCCGCGCCGCGCCGTACGGCCGCGCCCTCCCCGCGGGGACCGGAGCCGTGAGGCGGGCGTCAGGACGCGGGCCGGCCGGCGTCTCCGGCCGCCTGGCGCACCAGCGGGACGATCCGCAGCGGCACCGGGTTCTCCATGACGATGGCCGTGGAGGCCCGCACGATGCCCTCGAACCCCACCACCTTGTCGATCACCCGCTGGAGATCGGCGTTGGAGCGGGCCACCAGACGGCAGAGCATGTCGCCGCGGCCGGTGATGGTGTGCAGCTCCAGCACCTCCGGGACGGTCGCCAGGTGTGCCCGTACGTCGCGGCCCTGCCCCTGCCGGATCTCCAGTGTGGCGAAGGCGGTGACCGGGTAGCCGATGGCCGCGGGATCGACGTCGGGGCCGAAGCCGCGGATCACCCCGCCGGCCCGCAGCCGGTCCAGCCGCGCCTGTACGGTGCCCCGGGCCACCCCCAGCCGACGGGACGCCTCCAGCACGCCGATGCGCGGTTCGGCGGCGAGGAGTTCCAGCAGCCGGCCGTCCAGCTCGTCGATGCCCATGAAGACCTCCCGGTGGTCATCCTGTACAGATCGCCCGGACAGGCAGCAGAATCACTGTACATATTGATCAGGCTTCACATGAACTATTGCGCATCTTGTGGAACAGCGGGAGCCTGCGGCCATGACTGAGACCATGCACAACACCCCCAGCACCGCCCGGCAGGCCGATCCCTTCCCGGTGAAGGGGATGGACGCGGTCGTCTTCGCCGTGGGCAACGCCAAGCAGGCCGCGCACTACTACTCCACGGCCTTCGGCATGAAGCTCGTGGCCTACTCCGGCCCCGAGAACGGCAGCCGCGAGACCGCCTCCTACGTCCTGGAGTCGGGCTCCGCCCGCTTCGTCCTCACGTCAGTCATCAAGCCGGCCACCGAGCGCGGCCGGTTCCTCGCCGAGCATGTCGCCACACACGGCGACGGCGTGGTGGACCTGGCCATCGAGGTGCCGGACGCGCGGGCCGCGTACGCCTACGCCGTCGAGCACGGCGCCACCGGCCTGGAGGAGCCCTACGAGGTCAAGGACGAGCACGGCACCGTCGTGCTGGCCGCCATCGCCACCTACGGCGAGACCCGCCACACCCTGGTGGAGCGCTCCGGCTACGACGGCCCCTACCTGCCCGGCTTCACCGCGGCGGAGCCCATCGTCGAACCCGGCCCCCGCTTCTTCCAGGCCGTCGACCACTGTGTCGGCAACGTCGAGCTGGGGAAGATGGACGAGTGGGTGACCTTCTACAACAAGGTCATGGGCTTCACCAACATGAAGGAGTTCGTGGGCGACGACATCGCCACCGAGTACTCCGCGCTGATGTCCAAGGTCGTGGCCGACGGCAGGCGCAAGGTGAAGTTCCCGCTCAACGAGCCCGCGATCGCCAGGAAGAAGTCCCAGATCGACGAGTACCTGGAGTTCTACGGCGGCCCCGGGGTGCAGCACATCGCGCTCGCCACCAACGACATCGTCGCCACGGTGCGGGCCATGCGCGCCGCCGGCGTGCGGTTCCTGGAGACCCCCGACTCCTACTACGACACCCTGGGCGAGTGGGTCGGCGAGACCCGGGTGCCGATCGAGGAACTGCGCGAGCTGAAGATCCTCGCCGACCGTGACGAGGACGGCTACCTGCTGCAGATCTTCACCAAGCCGGTGCAGGACCGCCCGACGGTGTTCTTCGAGATGATCGAGCGCCACGGCTCCATGGGCTTCGGCAAGGGGAACTTCAAGGCCCTGTTCGAGGCCATCGAGCGCGAGCAGGAGCGGCGCGGCAACCTCTGAGCCCCGCCCCCGTGCCGGACACGGCACCCGCACGCCCCCCGCGGCCCCCCCCACCTGACGGCGGGGCCGCGGCCCGTCTCCGTCCGCACCCCGCGGGGTGCGGGGGGCCTCTCCGCGGGCCCCCGGTTCAGCAGCTCGGTACGCGTCCGCCGTCCCGCAGGGTCCTCAGCGCCTTCAGCGCGCCCTCCAGGGTGGTGACGGGTACCAGGCGCATGCCCTCGGGAAGTCCGGTCCGCGCGTCGTCGCACTCCGCCTCGGGGACCAGGAAGACGGTGGCGCCGTCGCGCGCCGCCGCCTGGGTCTTGAGCGGGACGCCGCCGACCGGCCCGACCTCGCCGCGTGCGGTGATGGTGCCGGTGCCGGCGATCGTACGGCCGCCGGTGAGGTCGCCGCCGTCGATCTCGCCGACGACGCCGAGGGCGAACACCAGCCCGGCGCTGGGGCCGCCGACGTCCGCGAGCCGCAGTTCGACCTCCACCTCGTCCTCGGACATACCCAGCCGGCGGAGCGCGGCCGCCACCGCCTCCGTCTGCGACTCCTCCATCTGGGCGGTGGTGTGCTCCTCGATCTCCCCGGCGTCGTCGCCTACCGGGTAGACCGAGTCGCGCGGCATCACCGCGCGGTCGGTGTCGAACCAGGCGTCCACCACGTCGACCAGCCGCACGGTCGTGTCCGGCGCCGTCGCCGCGATGGTGGTCGCCAGCAGTCGGCCCTCCGGCCCGCCCGCCCCAAGACCGTCGCCGCCTGGGTCGCCGGCCCCGTCGACGGTGATGACCTGCCGGCCCCGGTACTCGCCCAGGACGTCCGCGGTGACCCCGGGCTGGGCGACCGAGAACGGCAGCGGGGCGAGCGCGGCGACCGCGAGCAGCGCCGCGACGAGCGTCCCGCAGATCGCGAGGACCCGGATACGGGAGGACACACGGGAGGACAGTGCCGGCATGGGTGCGAATCTAGTTCACCGCCGCTCCGCGCGCGGAGCCGGGCGGAGCCGGGCGGGGCCGCGCCGCTAGCGGAGGAAGTCGGCGACCTCCTGAGCCGCCTGCACCACACGGGGCCCCACCTTCTGCGGCACCGAGTCCGACAGCATCACCACGCCGACGCTGCCCTCGATACCGTTCACGCCCAGCAGCGGGGCGGCGGCGCCGCAGGCACCGGCCTCCAGCTCACCGTGGGTGAGGACGCAGCCCTCCTCCAGTTCCGGGTCCGGGCGGCGCCCGGCCATGATCGCGCGCCCCGCCGCGCCCTTGTCGAGCGGATGGCGGAAGCCGGTGCGGTAGGCGACGTGGTAGTCGGTCCAGGTCGGCTCGACGACCGCGACGGCCAGAGCCTCGTTGCCGTCGACCAGTGTCAGGTGCGCGGTGGCGCCCACGTCCTCGGCCAGCGCCCGCAGCGCCGGCAGGGCCGCCTCGCGCACCAGCGGGTGGACCTGCCGGCCCAGCCTCAGCACCCCGAGCCCGACACGGGCCCGGCCGCCCAGGTCACGGCGTACCAGGGAGTGCTGTTCCAGCGTGGCGAGCAGTCGGTAGACGACCGTCCGGTTGACCCCGAGCCTGCTGGAGAGCTCGGTGACGGTCAGGCCGTGGTCGGTGTCGGCGAGCAGCTTGAGGACGCGCAGTCCCCGGTCGAGCGTCTGAGATGTCTCCGCGGTCACGACGCCCCCTCCTCGGTTGTGTGCCGACGACTTCGCTCCGGGAGGTGCGCTGCCGGTCCCGTCGGCGGCGCGTGTGCTGTTCCCGGCGAGCCGCCGGTCGCTTGGCGGGCCGCACCGGCTGCGCTCCGAGGCGACGCTGCCACGGGGCGTGTGCGTGACGCGAACCTAGCGACCCCGTCCGCCGTCCGGAAGACTCTGTCCAGAATCCGGGCGCGACTGGCCTGGTTTATCCGCATTGCGTACAGCAGCAGGTCACAGCGGTGCGGCCCGGGCGTGGACAGGCTCCCACATCCACCCGCACAGCGCACAGATGCACACATCGGCGCTCATGGCGCCTACCGGGCGGTACGGGACGCGCGGGGGCGCGGACACGATGGCGTCCGCGCCCCCGCGCGTCCTCTTCCGTGCTCGGCCGGCGTCACCGCATGCGGGTGGCCCATTCGCGCACCTTGGCGATCCGCTGCCGAAGCTGCCCGGCCGTCGCCTCGGCGGTGGGCGGGCCGCCGCAGACCCGGCGCAGCTCGGTGTGGACCACCCCGTGCGGCTTGCCGCTCTGGTGGGAGTACGCACCGACCAGCGAGTTGAGCTGCCGGCGCATCTCCAGCATCTCCTTGTGCGTGACCACCGGGCGTTTCTCGGCGGGCGTCTCCAGCAGGTCGGCCTCGGCGTCCGGCCTGCGGCGGCTGTGCGCGATCTGCCGCGCCTGCCGCCTCTGGAGCAGCAGTTGCACCTGGTCCGGCTCCAGCAGCCCGGGGATGCCCAGGTAGTCCTGCTCCTCCTCACTGCCGGGGTGGGCCTGCATCCCGAACTCGGCGCCGTCGTACATCACCCGGTCGAAGACCGCGTCCGACTCCAGCGCCTCGAAGGGCAGCTGGTCCTGCTCGCCGGTGTCCTCGTCCTGCTGCCGCTCGGCCTCCTTGAGGAGGTCGGCCTCCTCCGCGTACGGGTCGGCGTCCTCCCCGCCCCTCTTGGGCCTGTCCAGGACGTGGTCGCGCTCGACCTCCATCTCGTGCGCGAAGCCCAGCAGCATGGGGATGGTCGGCAGGAAGACCGAGGCGGTCTCACCGCGCCGCCGGGAGCGCACGAAGCGGCCGACGGCCTGGGCGAAGAACAGCGGCGTGGAGATGGTCGTGGCGTAGACCCCGACCGCCAGGCGGGGGACGTCCACGCCCTCGGACACCATGCGCACCGCCACCATCCAGCGGTCGTCGCTCCGGCTGAACTCCTCGATCCGCCCGGACGCGCCGGCGTCGTCGGAGAGCACGACGGTCGCGGCGCTGCCGGTGATCTCGCGGATCAGCCTGGCGTAGGCGCGCGCCGAGTCCTGGTCGGCGGCGATCACCAGTCCGCCCGCGTCCGGGATCGCCTTACGGACCTCCGACAGCCGGGTGTCGGCCGCGCGCAGCACGCTGGGCATCCAGTCGCCGCGCGGGTCGAGCGCGGTGCGCCACGCCTGGGAGATCGCGTCCTTGGTCATCGGCTCGCCGAGCCTGGCCTCCAGCTCGTCGCCCGCCTTGCTGCGCCAGCGCATGTTGCCGCTGTAGGACAGGAAGATCACCGGACGCACGACGCCGTCGTCCAGCGCCTTGCCGTAGCCGTAGGTGTAGTCGGCCACCGAGCGGCGGATCCCCTCGCCGTCCTCGGCGTAGGCGACGAACGGGATGGGGTTGGTGTCCGAGCGGAAGGGCGTACCGGTCAGGGCCAGGCGGCGGGTGGCCGGCTCGAAGGCCTCGAAGCACGCCTCGCCCCAGGAGCGGGTGTCACCGGCGTGGTGGATCTCGTCCAGGATGACCAGCGTCTTGCGCTGCTCGCAGCGGTTGCGGTGGAGCATCGGGCGCACCCCGACGCCGGCGTAGGTCACCGCCACCCCGTGGTACTCCCGGCCCAGCGGGCCCGCGCTGTACTCGGGGTCCAGTCTGATGCCCACCCTCGCCGCCGCCTCGGCCCACTGCTTCTTCAGGTGCTCGGTCGGCGCGACGACCGTCACCTGCTGGACGACGTGGTGGTGCAGCAGCCAGGAGGCCAGGGTGAGGGCGAAGGTCGTCTTTCCGGCGCCCGGGGTCGCGACGGCGAGGAAGTCGCGCGGCTGCTTCTCGATGTACGAGTCCATCGCGGCCTGCTGCCAGGCGCGCAGCTTGCCCGCCGTGCCCCAGGGGGCGCGGCCGGGGAACGCGGGCGAGAGGTGATGGGACGTGGTCGTGGTAGTCACGGTCTCCGCTGAACTGGGTCGGCGATCGGCAACCGCGTCAGACTACCGGGGCGCCCGGTCCGCCATCCGGGTGACATCCCGGACGGCGGACCGGGGTGCGGTCCACTTCACGGATCGCCGCGCAGCGCCCGCAGGAAATCCGCGATGAGCGACACGTCCTCCAGCTTGCCCGCGGCGATGTCGACCACGAGGTCGTACGCGCGGTCCTGGTCGATGTCCGCCATGTCCACCCCGTTCATGTCGAGGAAGACCGCGGTGCACATCCATGCCAGGCGCTTGTTGCCGTCCACCAGCGGATGGTTCGAGACCAGTGAGTGCAGCAGCGCGGCCGCCTTCTCGAAGAGACCGGGATACGCCTCGATGCCGAACATCTGCGATTGAGGGCGAAGCAGAGCGGAGTCGAGCAGCCCCAGATCGCGGACCGCGATCTCCTGCCCCCCGCAGGCAAGCCCGGCCAGGTCCAGTGCGAACCGGACCGACAGGTACTTCACTTACTCCCCCAGCCTCCGCAGCAGGTCCGCGTGCTTGGCCGCGTACTTGGCTCCCAGCCTGCGGACTGTCGCCCGGTCCGCCTCTTCGACCAGATAGCGCTCGATGGCCTGGATCGCTATGGCGTGCATGCTTCTCCCCTCCTCCTCGGCACGCTGCTTGAGCGCCTCCTGGAGCTCATCGGGCATACGCAGGTTCATAGCCATACCAGAACGGTACCACTAATGACCCCACTGCGGTACCAGTTATTTCCCCGGCCGCAGCCGCCCCGCCACCAGGGCACCCGCCAGGGCGACCGCGGCCGCCGGGAGGTAGACCGCCACGAACGCCGCCGGGTGGGAGGCCGAGGCGGCGCCCGCCGCCTCCCCCGCGCCGTGCGCCACCGACACCGCGCCGCCGCCCAGGCCCGCGAAGAGCGCGCCGCAGGCGGCGAGCAGCACGATGTTGGACAGTCCGTCGCTCAGCTGGAGGGCGGCGGAGTTGGCACCCGCCTCGTCCGGCCTGGACAGCTTCAGCAGCAGCACGCTCGTGGACGAGATCACCATGCCCATCCCGAAGCAGCCCACCGCCTGCGCGACCGCCGCCGTCCACACCGGCACGGACTCCAGCAGCACCAGCGGTGTGGCCGCGATCCCCGCCGTCACCAGCACCATGCCGTACCGCACCAGCCGTTCCCGGTGCGGCTCGGCGAACGGCCGGGACTGGAGGAAGGAGCCCAGCGCCCAGGTCGCGCCGCCCGCCGCGAGGGAGAGGCCGGCCATCGTCACCGACAGCCCGCGCTGGCTCACCAGCATCAGCGGCACGAAGCTCTCCGCGACGATGAACGCCCCCGCCGCGATGCCGCGCATCAGCACCACCGTCGGCAGTCCGCGCGCGGCACGGAACGTACCGCGCGGCAGCAGTCCGAGTGCGGCCGGGACCATCAGGGCCGCGCCGGCCGCGGCGGGGACCAGGGAGACCCAGCGCGGGTCCTGGCCGGCGTACTGGAGCAGTCCGGCCCCCAGCGACACCGCCACCGCCAGCCGCATCAGCCGCCTGTCCGGCGGCCTCGCCCCTCCGGGCGGCGGCCCCGAGGCGGCCCGCCGCAGGGGCGGCAGCATGGCCGCGATGGGCAGGACGACCAGGGCGGGAATGCCCAGGAACACCCATCGCCAGCCGAGCTGCTCGGTGACCGTGCCGGCGATCAGCGGCCCGACGACGGCCGGGACCACCCAGGAGGCCGCGAAGGCGGCCATCACCGTGGGCCGCAGCCGCTCGGGGTAGGCACGGCTGACGGTGACGTACAGCGCGACGATCACCAGCCCGCCGCCGATGCCCTGCACCGCGCGGCCGAGGACGAAGACCCACATCTGCGCCGCCGTGCCCGACAGCAGCAGCCCGGTGGCGAAGGCCCCGATCCCGGCGGCCAGCGGGGCCGGCGGCCCGCCGCGGTCGCACCACTGGCCGGCGGCGACCATGCCCAGCAGGCTGGTGGTGAAGAACGCGGAGAAGGCGAAGGCGTACAGCGACACCCCGTCGAGCCGGTCGGCCGCGACGGGCATGGCCGTGCCGACGGCGGTCGCCTCGAAGGCGATGAGGAGGACGACGGAGACGATGCCCAGGGTCAGCGCCCGGTAGGTGCGGCCCAGCACTCCGCCGTCCGCCTCGGGCGCGGGCACCGGGGTGAGGACGGGTGCGATGGGGGCCACTGTGCCGAGGTCCCCGCCCGAGGGGCCGTCGAGCTCGTCGTCGAGTGCGGTCATGTGCTCAGAGTAAGGCCCGTCACCGGCACTGGCACCTGTCGCAAGGCCGTGACCGGCTCGTCTTCCGGACCCAGGTCCTCGGCAGGAGTCCTCCACCGGTCGGAGGAAGCACCTTCCCGGGCGGTCCGGCCGCTCGGGCGGCGCGCACGCGGCCCGCCCCGCGACCGCCGCGCGCACTGAAACCGAAAGCCGGGGCATACGGACCTCAGAAGACACGGAAGCGGACCTTGACGGGTGCGGAATCCGGGGTGGAGGTCCGGAGCGCGCCCACGACGGCCCGGAACGAGTGCGTTCCGGCGAGGGGAGTTGACGATGACGGTCGAGTACGACACCGAACGGGGCACCCATACGGGGATCCTGGCGGCGGCGGAGGCCGCGTCGCCGGTGGAGTCCGTCGACGTGGTGGCCCGGGAGCTCAAGCGGCGCTTCGGCGCGACCTCGGTGTCGTTCCTCATCACCGACCTGGCACGGCAGTCGGTGGTGCGGATGAGCACGGCGGGCGAGGTGGGGACGGGCGAGAGCATGGAGAGCGTTCCGCTGTTCGGGACCGTCTACGGCGATGTGATCCGCACCCAGCGGCTACGGCTGGCGGACTCCGTCGACGGGGACGGCGGGCAGCGGGTGATCGCCCCGGTCACCAATCGCGGGGACTCCATCGGCGTGCTGGAGGTGCGTGTTCCGGCGGACCCGGACCGCAGAACGCTGCGGGAGATCAGCCGGGCCGCGCACACGCTGGCCTACATCGTCATCGCCAACCAGCGCTTCACCGACCTCTACCAGTGGGGGCAGCGGACCGCCCCGCTCAGCCTGGCCGCCGAGATCCAGCACAATCTGCTGCCCTCCTCCCTGTCGTGCGAGGCCGCGCAGTTCGCGGTGGCCGGGGCGCTGGAGCCGGCGGGCAACGTCGGCGGCGACACCTTCGACTACGCCCTGGACCGCGACACCCTGCACCTGTCCGTCACCGACGCCATGGGCCACGAGGTGAACGCCGCCATGCTCGCCACCCTGCTGGTCGGCGCCCTGCGGGGCGCGCGCCGCGCGGGCTGCGGCCTGACCGAGCAGGCGCGGCGGGCCCACCAGGCCATGCTCGACCACAGCGGCGGCGCCATGGCGACGGGGCTGCTGCTGCGGGTGGGCCTGCGCGACGGCCGGGTCACGCTCGTCAACGCGGGCCACCCCTGGCCCCTGCGGCTGCGGGACGGCCGGGTGGAGGAGGTCGGGCTGCGGGTGAACCTGCCCTTCGGGGTCCAGACGCGGCGCCCGTACGAGGTGCAGGAGATGGAGCTGTGGCCGGGCGACCGGCTGGTCATCCTCACCGACGGGATGCTGGACCGCCGCTCCCGGCTCGTCGACCTGCCCGCGCTGCTCAAGGACACCCAGGGGCTCCATCCCCGCGAGGCGACCCAGATCCTGACCATGGCCGTCCTGGACGCCAACAGAGGCGAACTGAAGGACGACGCGACCGTGATGTGCCTGGACTGGTACGGCCCCGAGCCGGTGCGCCGCGACGCGCACACCGGCGCCAGCCTCACCCAGGCCTCCCCCGCCCGGGGGGGCCCCCCCCCCCCCCCCGCCCCCCCCCCCCCGGACCCCCCCCCCCCGGACGGGGGGGGGGCGGGGGGGGGGGGACCAGGGCGGGGGCTCCGTACGGGCGGACAGAACAGGGCAGGACAGGGGCCTGCGGGAGGTCAGGGGCCGGCCACCGCGGCCTGCGGGCGGATCGGCAGCCGGTTGACCGGGCGGCCGGTCGCCGCGCGCACCGCCGCCGCCACCGCCGCCGGGGAGACCACCACCGGCACCGCGCTGACCGACTTCGCCCCGAAGGGCGCGACCACGTCCCGCTCCTCGACCAGTTTCACGATCCGGATGTCCGGGGCGTCCAGCGCGGTCGGCAGCGGATAGGCCGTCAGATCGGGGTGGCGCACCACACCGCGCGAGACCCGCAGATGCTCGGTGAGGGCCGCGCCGACGCCCTGGGTGACGCCCGCCTCGATCCGGGCGCGCAGCTGCTGGGGGTTGAGGACCCGGCCCACGTCCTGGGCCACGGCCATCTCCACCACCCGGACCGTGCCCAGTTCCACGTCCACGTCCACCACGGCCCGGACGGCGGCGAAGGCCAGACTGACGAAGGCGTCGCCCTGGCCGGTGTCGTCCAGCGGCTCGGTGGGGTGGGGGCGGCACTGGGCGGTGGCCCACAGCTCCTTGCCCTCCAGCACCTCGGCGACGGTGGTGCTGAGCACTCCGTCGTAGGAGGTGATCTTCCCGTCCGCGACGGTCAGCAGCTCGGTGGACATCCCGAACTTCGCGGCCAGCGGCTGGAGGAGCTGGGTGCGGACCATCTTGGCGGCCCGTTCCACCGCGCCGCCCGAGACCCAGGTGTGACGCCCGCGCGCGCCCGGTCCGGCCGGGGGCTGGTCGGTGTCGACGGTGACGACGTGCACCTCCTCGACGCCGAGGACCTCCTGGACGATCTGCCGGGCGAGGGTGGAGAAGCCCTGGCCCGTCTCCACGGCCGCGCACATCACCGTGGCGACGGGGCCGTCGACCTTCACGGTGGCCGTGGAGACCTCGTCGGCGCCCTCCGCCCCCAGCATGTGGACCATACCCAGCGCGAAGCCGATCCCGCGGCGTACCGCGCCCGGGTCGCCGGCGCCCTCGGGGCCGCCGGGCAGCAGCCACTCCTCCGGGCCCGGGGCGCCGTCCTCGCCGTCGGCGGGCAGCGGCGGCAGGGGCGCCTGACGCACCGCGTGCAGCAGTTCGGCCACGGGCGCGGGGCAGGTGACGGTCTGCCCGGTGGGCAGCAGATCGCCGGTGGCCATGACGTTGCGCATCCGCAGCTCGACCGGGTCCATGCCCAGCCTGGCGGCGAGCTTGTCCATCTGGCCCTCGTACGCGGCGCACACCTGCATCGCGCCCTCGCCGCGCACATGGCCCGACGGAGGGTTGTTGGTGCGCACGGCCCAGCCGTCGATCGCTGCGTGCGGCACCACGTACGGGCCGGCCGCGAAGGAGACGGCGGCGGCCAGCGCGTCGGCGGAGTCGTCGGCGTAGGCGCCGGCGTCCAGCAGTATCTGCGCCTCGACCTTGAGCAGCCGGCCCTCGGAGTCGGCGTGGTGGCGGTAGCGCAGCAGGGTGGGGTGGCGGTGGGCGTGGCCGAGGAAGGACTCCTCGCGGCTGGCCGCGAGCTTGACCGGACAGCCCGTCCGCATCGCCAGCAGGCCGAGCGGGAGCTGCACACTCAGATCCTCGCGGTCGGCCGTGGCTCCGGGGACACCGGTGACGACCACCTTGACCTGCTCGGGGCGGAGCCCGAAGCAGGCTGCGGCCCGGTCGCGGTCGGTGTGCGGGTCGGTGGAGGCGGTGTAGATCTCCACTCCGCCGTCGGTGCGCGGCACGGCGAGGGCGGCCTCGGCGCCGATGGGGGCGGGGTCCTGGCGGCCGATGCGGTACAGGCCCTCGACGACCACCTCCCCGGTGACGGACTCGTCGCCGTAGCGCAGGGGGATGTGCCGGATCAGGTTGCCGTCGGGGTGGATCGGCTCGGCCTCGAAGGCCTTCTCCGGATCGGTGACCGGTTCCAGGACCTCGTACTCGACCGCGATGGCGGCGGCGGCCAGCCGCGCGGTGTCGGGGTGGTCGGCCGCGACGGCGGCGATGGGCTCGCCGTGGTGGCGCACCGTGTCGCGGGCGAAGGCGGGCCGGTCGGCCACCCGCCGGCCGTGGGTGGCGTCGCCCGGCACGTCCTCGTGGGTGATGACGGACCGCACCCCGGGCATCTCGGCGGCCGGCGCGGTGTCGATGGACAGGATGCGGGCGCGCGGGTGCGGGGAGCGCAGCACCGCGGCCCACAGCAGCCCCTCGGCCCACAGGTCGGCGGCGTAGGGGAAGGTCCCCTGGACCTTGGCGAGCGCGTCGGCGGGCTGGAGCGAGGCACCGAGTCCGTGCCGCGTCCGCTCGGCCTCGTCCCCAGCGGCCGTACCGGTGAGGGGCACTCCTCCGGCCGGGGTGGCGGTCACCGCGTCACTGCTCACTGCGCGCCTCCGTCCTGCGGCGGGTCGTGGTGGGTGCGGCCCGAGGCCGGTCCGGCCTGGTGCGGGATGTGGATGCGGGGGCCTTCGCCCCGTTCGCCGCCGTCGCCGCCGTCGCCGGCGCGGCGGCCTCCGGCTTCGGCCTCCCCGATCCCGGCTTCCCGGTCCCGGGCCTCGGCGAGCGCGGCGGCCGCGGGGGGGGGGGGGGGGGGGGGGGGGGGGGGGGGGGGGGGGGCGCGCGGGGCGGGGCGCCCGCGCCCGCCCCCGCGGCCACGACCGTACGGACGGCGTCGAGCACGCCCCGGTAGCCGGAGCAGCGGCAGAGGTTGCCGCTGACGGCCTGGCGGGTCTCCAGCTCCGTCGGGTCGTGGTTGCCTTCGAGCAGGTCGTGCAGGGTCATCGCCATGCCGGGCACGCAGAAGCCGCACTGCACGGCGCCGCACGCGGCCAGCGCCCGCTGCACGTCGCAGGGCGTGCCGTTCCGGGCCAGCCCCTCGACGGTGCGGATCTCGGATCCGGCGGTGGTCGCGGCGGGCACCAGACAGGAGGCGACGAGGCGTCCGTCGACCTGGACGGAGCAGGCCCCGCACTCCCCCTGCGAACAGCCGTCCTTGGCGCCGGCCAGGCCGAGGCGCTCGCGCAGCACGTAGAGCAGGGACTCGCCGATCCAGGCGTCGGCCACCGGCCGCTCGGTCCCGTTGACGCGCAGGACGTACGAGACGTGCGGGTGCTCGCTGTCGACCTCGGCGGCGCGCGGTGCGGACGGGTCGGCGGGCGGTTCACCGGCGTCCGGCCCCCCTGCGTCCGGCGTGTCCGGCTCCACCCCGGCCTCCGGAGCGCCTTCCGCGCCCGGCTCCACCGGGTCCACGCCCGGCTCCACCGGCTCCGTCGCCTCTGCCGCCCCCGCGCCGGGCGCCTTTGCCGGCTCCCGGTCGTCCGCCTCCCGCGGTTCGCGGACCGGAGGCGGTTCGGGGACTCCCCCGGCCGCCGCGGCGGCCAGGTACTCGCCGGAGTCGTCGGGGCTGTCGGCCGCCGCGAACGGGATCGACCACTGGCCGGTCGCGCCGGGCGCGGGCACCGCGTTCCAGCCGCCGCCGGAACCCTCCGCCGGCGCCTCCCGGTCCTCGCCGTCCCGCGGGTGTCCGTCCTGCGGACGTTCGTCCTGCGGGCGGCGCTGCTGCCGTACGCGTGCCTCGTGCGAGCCGGCCAGGGCCGCCGCGGCGCCCTGCCCCATGGCGGTCTGTTATACACATCAACGACCCCACCAGACCCAACAGCT
>NZ_JBXUOY010000119.1:0-14969 GCF_057196705.1 Streptomyces sp. ATLC9
CTTGAACTTCGTGACTCGACATCTCGAAGCGTGGAGAACGGCCGCGTCCGCTGTCCCGGGAAGAACCGCAGATCAGCAGGTCGAGTGACAGGCGAGGTTAAACGCCAAGCTGAGACAACATCAGGTGCCATGCGATAAAGCCTCACGACAGCGATCCCACCCCTCAATCTCTCACCTCATGACAGCGGACCACCCACCCGTAAACAGCCGCTGACCAGCCCCGCAACACCCATCCCCGGACCAGCGCGACCGACTCTCACCACCACCGACACCAACCCGAGAGATCGCAGGTGAGTTCCGCTGCAAGTCGGGCGGTTCCATGGCATTTTCAAATCAGACGGGTTTCCGCGCACAGAACCACATGAGGCGGATAGTCGACTGCTCGACCTCGCAGGGAACGAATAACCCTTAGTTTGCGAAAGCGTCCAAAATAGGTCATGGACAAAGCAGGCATATCGGAATAAACCTACGTGAACGCCCTCTCAGAACGGCGATTGGTATCGGTATCGTCGCTGTCACCCCGCTCAACGAGCTGATGGGCAGGTAGCCCTCGGCCATCCAACCCCTGCGGACACGCGAGCGAGCCCGGACCCTATCGGTCCGGGCTCGCGGGCTGTTCGGGGCGCGGCTGCTACAGCTCGAACTCGAGGTGTTCGATGTCGGTGAAGCGGACCTCCTCCAGGCTGCCGGCGCGGCGGCCGCCGTCCTGGAAGTACACCTCCTTGAGCGCTTCGGCCGCGATCTGCTGGAGGCGGGCGTCGCTGGCCCCCTGTTCCTGAGCGTCGAAGAGGCGGGCGGCGTACTGCGGGGGCAGGGCGACGGTCAGGTGCCGGATGCGGTCCTGGTCCGTCGACCCGATCGGCGCGGTGTAACCCATGCGGGCCCGGGCGTCGATGACGATGCCGCCGGTGGTCGCCGCCTTCACCTTGGCTTTAGCCCGGATCTGCGGCTGCCAGCGCTTCTTCACCTCGCGCTCCAAGCGCGCGGCGAGGTCCGGGCGGGGCTTCTTGATCTGGTCCTTCACGTACCGCTCGACGGTGCGCTGGGAGACCCGCAGCGTCTGGGCGACCGCCTTCGTGCCCTTGAGCTGCTTGACCAGGTACCGCATCTGCGCGCCGGCCGACTTCGGTGCCGGGCGGGTGAACGCCTTGTGCACCGCCTTCTCCAGGCCGTCCCCGAACAGGCTCATCGTGGCCTACTCCTACTCTCCGTTGTCGACGTCGGTGACGGTGCCGTCCTTGATGTACCGGGCGAGGTTGAGCTCGGGGGCGTTGAACCGGTCGCGGACCTCCTCGCCCCACAGGACGGACTGGGTGCCCTCGTGCTTGACCAGGCCGGGGTTGATGCCGAGCTTGAAGCCGCCGGGCAGCGGCTTGCCGTCGCGATAGGGCAGGAAGTCCAGCGGCGAGGGCCCGTCTGCCGCGTAGACGACGCAGTCGGACAGGATCGCGACCGGGTACCGGCCGGTGAACGCCGCGTGGCGGGCGATCTTGCGGTGCAGGTTGATCCGGGTGCGGGAGATGACCGCCGCCCGGATGTCGGGCCGCCACGTCGGCCGGGACAGGGCCCGCCACGGCTGGCCCGGCCGCCAGCCCTCGCCCCGGGGCCGCTCGCGCAGCTTGCCCAGGCCGCCCTTCACCGTGGCCTTGATCGCCGAGATGACGAGTCCCAGCTCCGGGTCGCGGTTCTTGTAACCGTCCATCGCGGCGAGGAAGTCGGCCGGGGCGAGGTCGGCGTCGACGCCGAGGTCGGCCATCGTGGCGAGGTAGGCATCGCGCAGCCGCTGGTACCAGCCGTCCAGGTAGCGGCCGTTCTCGTACCGGACCCACGCCTCGATCGGGCGCACCTCGTAGCCGAGCTCCGCCGCGTACGCCACGGTGGGCGTCGCGTACCAGGCCGGCCCCGTCGGGCGCTCGCCCTTCGGCGTGAACGGGCTGGGCAGCAGGCTGCCGTCCAGCTCCACCCACTCCTTGCCCACCTTCACGCGGGACAGGTCGACGTGGGACAGGTCGACCAGCCACGAGCCGGGCAGCTTCGGGTCGAAGACCGGGTTCTTGACGTGCGTCGCCTCGCCCAGGCCGACGTTCAGGCCGTTGGCGCCGGCGGCGAAGGCCATGTTGACGTCGATGCCGATCAGGTGGCGCAGGGTGCACTCGGCATCGGTCATCGGCCGCGCCCAGTCGTACGCCTCCTCGAACAGCTTCTCGCCGGGGCCGCGGACGTGGAACCGCGGCAGGTCCTTGAGGACCGGGTGGCCGTCGGGGACCTCGCACGGCGGCCAGTTCATCGGGTCGATGGCGTCCTTGCCCAGCGAGCCGGGGTTGTGCTCGGAGTGCCGCTTGCCGTCGGCGTCCGGCTCGGAGGCACGCGTCGGCGGGTGCAGGGCGGTCATCAGCTCCAGGCCGGTCACCGCGGTCGAGCCGCGTGGCGTCATCACCCGCGAGGCGTACACGCCCAGGACCCGGGCGAGCTCGGCCGGCGGGAGCTGCCCGGCCTTACCCCAGTGCCGGGTGTCCAGCGCGCTCCAGGAGGGGATGCACAGCTGGACGCAGGCCCGCTCCGAACCGGTGGCGGGGCGGTAGATCCTCGCCCACGGGCCGAAGCCGCGCTTGGTCAGCTTCCACTCCGCGCGCGCGAGCTGCTTGATGACCTTGTGGTCCTCCGGGATCCGCCCGGCGAGCCGCTCCTCGTCAGTGAGGGTGACGGGCAGGCCGTAGCGCTCCAGGGCGGCCTCGGTGAGCACGAGCAGCGGGTCGGCGTCCTTGCCCGGCCCGGACAGCTTGGGCTGACCGAGCTTGGCCTCGCGCAGCGTCCAGTCGACCAGTGCCGGGATGCTCTTGGCGGGCACGTCCAGGACCAGGCCGCCGACGCAGTACGCCAGCACCTTCCCGTCGTTGTCGACGTCGACGACCGCCAGCGGCCCGTTCTCGAACCGCGGATCGGCGCCGCCCGCCGGGGCACCGGCCGGGGCCGCCTTCTTCGCACCCGGGCGGCGCGAGGTCGACGACGGCCTGGTGGTGCGCGCCGGACGGGGCGCGGCCGCCGGAGCAGCGGCGACAGGGGCAGGGGTCTGGGTGTTCTCGGTTGCAGTCATGGCCGCAGCCTCGGACGCCTCCCCTGTGGACAGAGCCCGCGCTTCCGACGGGGCTGCCTTCTGCGTCCCAGGACGGCGCGACCTGGTGGGGCGAAGGGATTCGACTATTTCATCGTTCAGGGACTCCGGAACCTCTGGCATTTCGCCTGCCGAGTCGGGCGCGCTGGTGAACGTGGCAGGTACCGGGGCAGCCGACTCTTTCGGCGTTGCGGGTGCGGGGTAGAGCTCCGCGAGCTGCTTGAGCAGCCGTGCGTACGCCTCACGCTCCAGGCCGCGCGGCTCGGTCGGCTTCTTCGTCGACTCCCAGGCGGACACCGTGGCCCGGCGCACCTTCAGCGCGGCGGCGACTTCGTCCAGCGTCAGGCCGTGCGCGGTGCGCAGCCGCTTGCGCTCCTCCGCCGGCGGCAGCGGAGAGCGGGACGCGACCAGCGCGTCGACCGCGTCGAACAGCTCGGACATGGAACACCTCCTGACCTACACCCTACCTCATTAACCGTAAGAATTGCGTACTTTTACCGTACGAATGCCGTACGAAGTGTGTTGGATCGGGTGTTCTGGCCGGATTGGTGGTTTGTTCTCACGAACGCGCACCGACCCGAGGCGCTGGTCACTACCGTCGTGACCACGGCGAAGGGGAGGATGTCCATCGGCCCCGCGGACTGAGCGATGCGGGTGGTGCTGTGGCTGTACGCGCTCGTGAGCGTCCCTCTGCACCTGTGGTTCCTGCACCACATGGGCGACCGCCGGGGCCGGCAGCTGCCCGCCGACGACGACCTGCGCTTCTGGCTGCCGATCGTCGTCCCGCTCGCCGCTTTCAGCTTCACCACGATCTCCAGCACCTCCTGGTGGTACAGCACCGAGGACCACCCGTTCCCTTGAGCTGAACCGCCCCGGTTCGGTAGAGATGGGTCTGCCAAACGTTCGGCTCTGTCCCACATTCGGTGGCGACGGACAGCAACGGCGGCGACGGACAGGCCACCGATCACGAACACGCAGGTCCGTGCACCACAGCAGTCGCTCCCCAGGGGCGGCCGATCGGCTCGGCGCCTGTCCGTGAGAGCGTGGCGCGACAACCTCGGCGCCTCCGATGTGGTGCCGTCTGTTGCGGAGCATCGAGGCCAGGGCACCGCCCTCACCCTCTGCGAGACAGAGGTGCCCCGTACTCATAACCTGTCACCGCCGAATGTGGGGCAGAGCCGCTGATTTCACACCTCGTGCCGGACCGGGTGGGCGGGGCCGTCACACCGTGACGACGATCTTCCCCTGGGTGTGGCCGCGTTCGATGTCGCGGTGCGCTTGGGCGATCTCCTCCAGCGGGTAGACCGCGGCGATGTGGGGCAGGTACGCGCCCCGACTGCCCAGTGCGGCGCCGGCCGCGAGCACCGCGGAGTCGTTCTCCGCGTAGAGGTGCCGGACTCCGAGTTCGCCCGCGCGGGTGGCGTCGGCGACCGTCACGACACGGTCCGGGCCACCGGCCAGGGCGACCAGGTCCGGAAGCGAGCCGGAGGCGGCCAGGTCCACGACGGCGTCCACCCCAGCCGGGGCGAGGCTACGCACCCGGCCGGCCAGGCCCTCCCCGTACGTGGTGGGCAGCGCGCCCAGGGTGCGCAGATAGGCGTGCTTGCCAGGGCTCGACGTGCCGATGACGGTGGCTCCGCGGGCCAGTGCCATCGCCACGGCGGCGCCGCCCACGCCACCGGCTGCCCCTTCGATCAGCAGTGTGCGGCCGGACAGGTCGCCGAGAGCGTCGAGCGCCGGACCCGCGGTGGCGAGGGCGAGTCCTGCGCCCGCGGCCTGCTCCGTGGTCCAGGTGTCCGGGACGGCGGCCCAGGCGGACAGCGTGGCGTACTCGGCACTCGCCCCGAAGAGGCCGCCGAGGCCGAACACCCGGTCGCCGGGGGCGACGCCGGTGACGCCCGCACCGATCTCGTCCACCACACCGGCGGCGTCACGGCCCGGAATCACCGGGAAGTCGACCGGGAACAGGGAGCGGGCCTCTCCTGAACGGATCTTCCAGTCCACCGGGTTGACGGACGCGGCGATGACCTTGATGCGGACCTCGCCGGGGCCGGCGTGCGGTTCGGGGGCCTCTTCGATGACGAGGATGTCGGCGGGGCCGTAGTCGTGGTAGCGGGCGGCACGCATGGGAGCTCCTTCGGCAGTGGATTAACTTGCGGTGGAAACTAACCTAGCGCCTATAATTTTCCAACGCAAATAGCTCTGTGTAACTTACCGTGGAAACTGTCGGCGCGCTACGATCGGGCACGTGGAAGCGAACGACGAGCTGACGCCGGCCGAGACGGAGACCTGGGAGTCGCTGCTGTCCGTGCTGCTGTGGCTCCCGGCCGCGCTGGAGGGACGGCTCAAACGGCAAGGGCTGAGCCACCACGAGTTCCTGATCCTGTGGTGTCTGACGCAGCACGGCGAGCGCACGATGGGATCCCTCGCGGAGCTGTCCCGTGTCACCCCGTCGCACCTGTCCCGCATCGCTTCACGACTGGAGGGGCAGGGCTGGCTCCTGCGTGAACAGGACCCCGCCGACGCCCGCGTCACGACCGCGTCCCTGACGGAGGCGGGAGCGCTGAAGTACACGGAGGCGGCACCCCTCTACCGCACCGTCCTGCGCGAGCATGTCTTCGGCCGGCTTACCGAGGAGCAGTCGCGGCAGCTCGGCTCCATCGCCGCCTCCGTCGCACGGTCCCTCGACAGCCGCGCGAACTGAACCGCGGGGCGGCCGACCGCCACAGGCCGGCACGGTTCTCACAGCCGGAACACGCCTTATCGAGCAGGCGTCCGCCGCCTGGAACCAGGCAACAGGGCACATGGGCGATATACGGCCCAAAAGCATCAACCGATGCCACGACCACGGCCTCCGCCGCGCCACCGAACTCAACGAACACGCCGGACTCCGGCCCTGCCTGACCGCGGAACCGGATCCCATGGCCGGTGGGGTTTCCCCGTGATCGGGCACTACGCGGCCAAGAAGGTACGTGTGGAGCACCTGTGCACGATCGCTGACGGCGTGTTCGACCTCAAGGACAGCAGTATGGGAGATGCGTCGCCGCTTGCCTGATACCCAGGATGGCCGTGGGTATCCCTGACCCCCGGCGAGGAACGTTCCGGGCCCTCACGGCCCCGTCATTCGTCTCAGCCATGACGCAGCACGATCCGAGGAGACCTTTTCATGGTGAACACCCCCACGGTCATCGAGTGGGACGGCGCCGCGGCCACACAGCTGCGCAACGCGGTCGGCGGACAGGTCCTCGTTCCCGGTGATGCTGGTTACGAACAGGCCCGCACCGTCTACCTGGGTGGGATGGACCAGCGGCCGGCCATGATCGCGCAGCCGTCCGACGCCGATGATGTGGCCCGGATCGTCATGTTCGCCCGGGACCACGGGCTGCCGCTGACCGTCAAGGGCGGCGGACACAGCCTCTTCTGCCTCAGCGACGGTCTGGTCCTCGACACCTCGGCGCTGAACAGCCTGGAGATCGACCCCGAGGCCCGGACGGCCTGGGCCGGGGCCGGTCTGAACGCGGGCGAGTACGGCAAGGAGGTGGCCGGGCACGGCCTGGTCACCGGCTTCGGCGACACGGGCAGCGTGGGCCTGGGCGGCATCACCGTCGGTGGCGGCATCGGCTACCTGGTCCGCAAGTACGGCCTGACCATCGATGACCTGCTGGCCGCCGAGGTGGTCACCGCCGACGGAACCGTGCGCCTGGTCGACTCCGAGAACGAGCCGGATCTGTTCTGGGCGATCCGCGGCGGCGGCGGCAACTTCGGCGTGGTCACCCGGCTGAAGTTCCGGCTGCACGAGCTGCCGACCGTCACCGGCGGCATGCTGATCATGCCCGCCACCCCGGAGATCATCGCCGGATTCGTCATAGCCGCGGACGAAGCCCCCGAAGAGCTGTCGACCATCGCCAACGTGATGCCGTCGCCGCCGATGCCGTTCGTCCCCGAGGAACTGCACGGCACGCCGATCATCCTGGCGACCCTGGTCTACGCGGGCGAGGGCGAGGAGGCCGAGAAGGCCCTGGCCCCGTTCCGCGAGCTGGCCACGCCGATCGCCGACATGATCCGGGTGATGCCGTACACGGGTGTGTACCCGCCCGAGGACGAGGACTTCCACCCGGTCGCCGCCGCCCGAAGCCTGCTCACCGACGACTTCGGCCTGGACGACGCGACGCTGGTCCTGGAGCGGGTGGCCTCCTCGACGGCCGTCATGCCGGCGGTCCAGATCCGGGTGCTCGGCGGTGCGATGGTCCGAGTGCCCTCGGACGCGACGGCGTTCGCGCACCGCGATCGCAGAATCCTGGTCAACGTCGCCGCCATGTACACCGACCCTGCCGAGGCGGAGTCGCACACCCGCTGGGCGGACGAACTGGCGGCCGCTTTGCAGAAGGGCGGGCCGGGCGTGTACGTCAACTTCCTCGCCGAGGACAGCGAGGCCCGCGTCCGGGATGCCTACCCGGAGGGCACCTGGGATCGGCTTCGGGCGATCAAGCGCACATACGACCCGACCAACGTGTTCCGTGTCAACAGCAACATCCCGCCGGCCGACGAGTCCCGCTGACCCCGGCAGGCCCACGAACCATGCGCACGCAGACCGGGCGACGACAGCCCGGCGAGGAAAGGACCGGATCGTGATGACAGAGGCCGCCCCACGTGCGGGGCGCCGGGAGTGGATGGGCCTGGCCATCCTGGCCCTGACGGCCACTCTCGTCTCCTTCGACGTGTTCGTGCTGTTGCTGGCGCTGCCCCAGCTCAGTTCCGACCTCGGCGCGAGCAGTACCGAACAGCTCTGGATCATGGACATGTACGGGTTCATGGTCGGCGGCTTCCTCATCACCATGGGCACCCTGGGCGACCGCATCGGTCGCCGCAGACTCCTCCTCGTCGGCGCCGCCGTCTTCGGGCTGGCCAGCCTGCTGGCCGCTTTCGCGCCCACGCCGGAGATCCTCATCGCCGCCCGTGTCCTCCTGGGCATCTCCGGCGCCACCCTCGCCCCCAGTTCCCTCGCTCTCATCAGCAACATGTTCCGCGACCCCAAGCAGATGGGCGTCGCCATCGGCATCTGGGCCGGAGGCTTCTCAGTCGGCGCGATCGTCGGCCCGATCGCGGGCGGCGTGCTGCTCAACCACTTCTGGTGGGGCTCTGCCTTCCTGATCGGCGTCCCCGTCATGGCCCTGCTGCTCGCGCTCGGCCCGGTGCTGCTGCCCGAGTACAAGGCCCCGCAGGCCGGACGGCTTGACCTGCCCAGCGTCGCGCTCTCCCTCGCCGCCGTCCTGCCCTTCGTCTACGGCCTGAAGGAGACCGCCCGCCAGGGCCTCGCCCCTCTTCCTCTCATCGCCCTCGTCGCCGGAATCCTCGTCGGCGTCCTCTTCGTCCGGCGCCAGAAGACCCTCCGCGACCCTCTGCTCGACCTGAGGCTGTTCGGCGACACCTCGTTCAGCACCGCGGTGGTGAGCATGCTCCTGTACAGCATGCTCACCGGCACCGCGATGCTGTTCATCACCCAGTACTTCCAGGCTGTGGAGGGGATGACGCCGCTCGCCTCGGGCCTCGGGCTGCTGCCCGGCATGGCGGCCTCGATCGCGGGCATCACCGTGTCGCCGATCCTGGCCCGCCGGATCCGGCCCGCCTACCTCATCGCGGGCGGCCTGGCCCTGGTGGTCACCGGGTTCGTCCTGATGCTCGGGGCGGAGCCGGGTTCCGGCACGGTGTGGCTGGTGGTCGGCTGGACGCTCAACGGGCTCGGCGGCGGGCCGCTCGTCTCCCTCGGAACCAACCTGGTGGTCGGCTCCGCCCCGCCGGAAAAGGCCGGTGCCGCCGGGTCGATCTCCCAGACCGGCAACGAATTCGGCTACGGGCTGGGCATCGCCGTCGTCGGTACCCTCGGCACGGCCGTCTACCGGCACGTGGTCGCCGGAACGCTGCCCGCGGGCCTGCCCGCATCGGCGGTGGACAGCGCCCGGGAGAGCGTGGCCGGCGCCGCTTCCGCAGTCCGCACGCTGCCTGAGGGACTCGCGGCCGGACTGAGTGACGCGGCGTCGAAAGCGTACGTCACCGGCCTGCACACCGTCGTGGGTCTCACCGCCGTCCTCCTGACCGGGGTGGCCGTCCTCATCGCGGTCGTCCTGCGCCACGTGCCGCCGCTCGGCGCGCCGGACACGGAGGCGCCCGTGGCGGAGCCCCCTGGAGAGACCACCTCCGAGGCCCGGCCCGATCCCGCCTCGGCGAGCTGAGACGGCGGAGCGGTTCGGCTCCACCCGCTCCCGGATCCCGCGCTCGGCGGGCCGGGCTCACGCTCCTGCGCGCCTGGCCGGAACCGGATGCCGTGATCGTGCCCGGTCCGCTCTCCCCGCGGCACCCTCCGGCTCGCCGGGCCCCGCCCTCAGGGCCCCGGCGAGCCGAACCCGGGGGCCCGCACGATGACGGCGGGGGAGAGATCCTGATCCGGACGGTCAGGGCCTGCCGACCGAGCGGGACGGTCTGACGGCGGCCGAACTACGGCGGGCGCTGTTCCCGAGACCGTTCGGCACGCCCGCGCCGCGGCCGTCGGTTCACGCGGCCGAACAGCCCGGTGCTATGTCTCCGCGGAACAGGCCCTCGGGGTCGACGCGGGCGCGGACCCGGTCGACGGCGAGGACCTTCTCGGACGTCAGGTGCCCCTGGGGCTGCTCCAGGCCCGCGACGAATGTCGGAGCGGTCCGGCCGGTGTCCCATGGGCCGAGGTGAGTCCGGACTTCGGCACAGTGCGCGCGGATCTCCTCCTCGGTACCGCCGAAGCCGGGCACTCCGGCCCCGGAGTACGCGAAGTGGGCGTCCAGCCGGCCGAGTGCGCCGGAGCCCGCGGGAGCCTCGGCAAGACCACCGCCGAGCTGCCGCAGTTCGGCGACGGTGAGCGCGCTGCGGGGCCGGTCGACAGTGGCACGCAGGAAGGCGGCGACGCCCTCGTCGCCGAGCTCGCCCAGGAGCAGGTGGTCGCCGAGCACCGGCACGGGCTCGGGCGGGTCCATGTGAGTCTCCGGCACAGCGAGGGGTCCGGCCTCGTGCCAGGTGTCCATGAGGGGGGCGGCGGCCGCGCGCAGTGGGCCGAGCAGGTCCGCCGCCTGACGGCGGGCCGTGTCCAGGTCCTCCGTACCCGGGGCGATGACGACACCGTCCAGGCACACGACGGGGCCTGCCCTGAGTACCGCGGGGACTTCGGGGAGGCTGGGCAGGTTCATCACACGGACCGAGGTGGTGACCTCGCGCGGGGCGCGCGCGGTCCACGCGCGCCAGATCGGCAGTAGCCGTTCGGCGTTCGCGGCGGGCCAGAAGGCCGCGCCGGTCACCACTGCCGCGACCGGGAAGAGGGCCACCTCGACCGCTGTGACGACACCGAGGCCGCCGCCGCCTCCGCGCAGCGCATGGAACAGCTCAGGATCGTGCGTCGCGTCGACCCGGCACAACTCGCCGTCGGCGGTGACGAGTTCGACCGCCCGCACGCTGTTGGCGGCCAGGCCCGTGTGGCGTGCGTACATGCTCAGGCCGCCGCCCAGGAGGTAGCCGACAGCCCCTACGGTGGGGGAGGAGCCGTGCGGCGCGGCCAGGCCGTGGGGGGCGGCCGCCTCGACCACCGCTCCCCAGCGGGTGCCGGCGGGAACCCTCGCGATCCCGCGCTGCGGATCCACCACGACCTCCTCGGCGAGTTCGGTGCGGATGAGCAGGGCGTGGTCCATGGGGCGCGCGGTTGCGGCGGCGTGTCCGGTCGCATGGACCCGCACACCCAGCCCGGCGGCGCGGGCGTGGTCGATCGCGGCGCGGATCTCCTCGGCGGAGCGCGCGGTGACGGCGACCGCGGGGGCCACCGGGGCGGAGAGGTTGAACACCCGGGTGGCCGCCCGGTACGCGGCCTCGCCGCGCCGTGCGAGGGCTACGGGGTGCTCGCCGGCAGTGGTCATGGTGGGTTCCTCCGGCGTCGGATCGGTGGGGAGGAGGCAGCGGGCGGCCGGTCCGCCGGGGAGGAGGACCGGCCGTGGCACGGAGCCGGGGGCTGCTCCCCACGGCGTACCGCCGGAGGGAGCGCCGGGCGCCATGAGAGCGCCGGCAGACCTTTCCCGCCACAGCGCTAGGCGGCGCGTTCGGCGGTGATGAAGACGAAGGAGCCGGTGCCCGACTGATGACGGATGGTCAGGCCCGCGTCGGCGAGCCAGCCGCGAATCTGCTCCGGTTCGAACAGGAGCATTCCGGCGGGGCGGCTGGGGAAGTAGTGCGCCCCCTGGAAGTAACGGTCGACCGGGTCGTCGGCCCAGCGGAAGGTGAGCAGGGTGAGCGTGCCACCCGGCTTGAGAACGCGGCCGATCTCGGCGATGGCGGTGTCGGCCTGCTCGGGGAACGCCTGCAGAGCGTTCCAGCAGTTGACGGCGCCGAGGCTGGCGTCGGCGTAGGGCAGGGTGAGCGCACTGGCCACGACGGCGGGCACCTGGGGCAGCGCGCGGCGCAGCGCGGTGAGCATGGGCAGGCCCAGGTCCTGGGCGATCAGTCGCTCGGTGCCGACGACACCCTCCAGGACGGCCGTCCAGCGGCCGGCTCCGGCGCACAGGTCGAGCACGGGCCCGTCGACGGGCCGGGTGTGCGTGCGGAGGTAGGCGTCCTCGTCGGCCGGAGTGACGGCGTCGTCCCAGTTGAGTCCGGCGATCCGGAGGAACGCGGGACGCAGCACCGTCTCGTAGTAGACGCCCATGCTCGGCATGGCGGCCAGCTTCTGCAACAAGTCGGCGGTGTCGTCCTCTTCGGACGCCTGGGATTGGGTCGTGCCCCGGGAGAGGTCGAGCAGGCCCCGGGCGAGGGGGAAGGATGCGGTGCAGGAGGTGCAGCGGATACCGTCGGCGCAGTCGAGCCGCCCGGCGCAGGACGGGCAGCGCAGGGCGTCGGCGTGGCGGGCGAACGCCTCGGGTCCCAGTTCGCCGGCGGTGGTGGCCGTCACGGCGGGTGCCGGGTAGGAGGTCTCGTTCACGGAGCCGTGGCGGACAGCCCAGTAGGCCCGCATGCCCGCGTAGGCGAGGACGGTTCGGGTGTCGTTGTCCCAGTTGGCGGCGGTCTGCTCGGGTGTGAGCGTCCTGATCCACTCCTGGTCGAAGCTTCGCTCGTCGTCGTTGAGGTTCCACGCGGCGGGCGAGGGCCAGCAGCGGCCGAGGTCGGGGGCGTGCGGGTCGAGCGGACGGAGCGTGCGCTCCAGGCGCGTGAGGTCGTGCTCGTCGAGGGCGAGTTCCTCGGTGCTGGCCGCGGCCAGCACGCGCACCCGGTCCTCCGGGAAGTGCGCCAGCAGATAGACCAGAGCGAGGGTCAGGGGGGTGGCTGGGCCGCTGCGGCCGAGGAGCTCCAGGTAGCGGTCGAGACCCTGGCGGACGGCGGCGCGGACCGGCCCGTCATCGGCCGGGTGATCGCGGTACTCGGACTCGGCGAGCAGGCCGAGGAGGACGGTCAGGTAGCCCGTGCGCCGGGCGTCGCCCTCGTCGAGCGCCGCGACGAGCTCGGGGATCCGGTCCGCGGCGCCGTCCACCGGTCCCCCGGGAGACCACACGGCGCCGGCCAGGCGTAGGAACTCCTCCCCCAGCCGCTCGCCCGGGGCCTGGGAAAAGGTGCCGAGGAGGTCGGCGGCCGTCGGGGGGGTCGGCGGGTGGCTCATGTGCGGATCCCTTCTCTGGCTTGGGCGGGCGCCGGGTGCCGGGCCGACTCGGTGATGTCCGCGAGCCGTGCGGACACCACACGGGCGATCTCCGCCGTGTTCCCGGGCTCGGTCAGATAGAAGTGGCCGCCGGGCAGTATCCGGAGGGTGCCGGGGCCGGTGGTGTGCCGCGCCCACGCGCGGGCCTCGTCGGGTGTGACGAGCGGGTCGGCGTCCCCCAGGAAGACGGTGACCGGACAGCTCAGCAGGTGTCCTGGGTCGGTGTACGTCTCGAAGGCCCGGTAGTCGCCGCGGATCGCCGGCAGCATCAGGCGCAGCAGGGACTCCTCGACGGACGAGCGGGCCGGCGTGCCGCTGAGCCGGTCGAGCTCGGCGAGGATGCCGTCGTCGTCGCGCAGGTGGACCCCGCCGTGGCGGTGGCGCGAAGGCGCGAGCATCGCCGAGGCGAAGAGGTGCACCGGTGCCGGTCCGGTGGCCTGGAGGCGGGCGGCGACCTCGTACCCGAGGAGTGCACCGAGGCTGTGGCCGAAGAGGGCCAGCGGCGCGTCCCGCAGCGGGCCGAGACAGGCGGCGATGTGGCCGGCCATCAGTCTCAGGTCCCCCAGCGGAAGTTCGGCCAGTCGGTCGTGGCGGCCGGGGTACTGGGCGGCCAGCACCTCCGTCCCGGGGCCGAGGGCCTCGGCGAGTGGCAGGTAGGCGTGGGCGGAGCCGCCCGCGTGGGGCAGGCACACCAGGCGGACCGCTCCGGGGGGAGCGGTCCGCAGCGTGCGGATCCAGCTCACCGCACGATCGTCTCGACGCTGGGTCCGGCGGATGCCTTGCCGAGACGCTCGCGCAGCCGCATGGCGGGGGCCTCGACGAGGTAGTAGCTGGCCGTGGCCAGGACGATCGATCCGCCGAGGGTGACGGCGATCAGCTCCAGGAAGCTGCCTCTCGGCATCAGGTCACCGCGCCAGAAGTAGATGATGGCGATGTGCCAGAGGTACAGGCCGTAGGAGATGCGGCCGAGGAAGCGCATCACGGGGTTGCTCATGACCGCGACGACGAAGCGTGAGGGGGTCGGCACGGTGACCGGGGCGACGAGGAGGAGACCGAAGAGCGTGTAGAGGAAGTGCTCGGTCATACCGCCGGCCATCGACGGGTAGTCCGCGTATCCGGGCTCACCGATCGGCCGGACACAGGCCACGACGTAGACACCCGCCGCGAGACCCCAGCACCAGAGCGGGTTGTTCTGCACGAAGCGGTAGAAGGCCGGGACACGGTCGGGGGCGACCTCGGCCCCCGCGGAGAGCGCGGCCAGACCCATACCGACGGCGATGAACCCGAGCCACTTCGGCGGCCACTCGTTCTGGATGGGGTAGACGCCCATGGAGGGCAGGAAGGTGTACCAGGCGTACACGAAGCCGATGACGACGAGCGGGCTCAGGCCCCACAGGATGCGGCGGACACGAACGCCCGGGTCGGAGGCCGAGCGGGCGAACCGGTTGAGGGCCCAGGCCAGGAGCGGCAGCACGGCGTAGAACGCGACCTCGGTGGCCAGGGTCCAGGTCTGCTCCAGCCCCTGGCCGACGAGGCGGGCCTCAAGCTGGTAGACCTGCAGCAGAAGTACGGGGCGGATGATCTGCCACAGGCTGTGCACACCGTCGCGGTTGAGGGTGAGCAGCGCGACGGCGACGAGCACCCAGTAAGCGGGCAGGGTGCGCAGCGCACGGCGCCAGAAGTAGGGCTTGATCTCCGGTTTGGGAGTGCCGGCGATGGTGGCGAGGGCGAAGGGCCGGTACAGCAGCATGCCCGAGAGTACGAAGAAGATGGGCAGGCTCACGTGGAGCTGTTGGAGCATGACGCCGAGGAACCCGTTGGGCTCCTGGTCCATGAACCCGACCATGCCGGAACTGAACGCGACGTGCGTGAAGAGCACTCCCATGGCCGCGAGCCCGCGCATTCCCTCGAGCTCCGGGAAGAACCGGCGCCGGGTGCTGCGGGTGCTGCTGACGGCCTCGGAAGAGTTGGACGTGGTGATGGCCACCGGACCGACCCCCTGATCAGCGAAAGGATGGGGCCCAGCCTCTCGGCGGGCGTCCCTCCCCGCATCTTTGGGATTGCGGTGTTCCGGTGGCGCGCGGCACGACGACGGGGAGCGGGGGGGGGGGGGGGGGGGGGGGTCGGGGCGCCGGGCGGGGCGCGGGGCCGGCCGGCGCG
>NZ_JBXUOY010000120.1:0-14966 GCF_057196705.1 Streptomyces sp. ATLC9
GCCCGGACACCGCCGCGCCGCCCGCCGGTCCCCCCGCCTCACTGCCCGCCCTGCGCGAGGCCTACCGAGCGGCCTCCCAGCTCTACGAGAAGGTCGGGGTCGGCGCGGACCTCCGCGCCGAGCAGGCACGGGCCGAGGGCGACGAGAGCGCCGCACGCGCCGCCCTGGACCGGCTCACCAACAAGGTCCGTACCCGCGCCGCCCGGCTCCTGGAAGATCCGGACGGCGCCGACGGGCCCTCCCGGCAGGCCGCCGCGGCCCGCGCCGAGGCCCTGGTCCAGATGCTGGAGTCCCGCGCCTCGGCCGCCAGCGAGCAACTCGGCAGGCTGCGCGGCGAGGCCGAGCGGCTGGCCCCCGGAGAGGGCCGGGACACCTACACCGAACTGCCGCGGGACCTGGTCCCCGCCGACGCCGAGCAGGCCCAGACCCTGCTGCGCGGCGCCAACACCGAACTGGCCGCCCGCACCGACGCGCTGGAGGCCGCCCGCGCCGCCCACGCCGAGCTGCTGCGCACCCAGCGCGCCGCCGAGGACGCCGCCGGGGCCTTCGACGAACTGGCGGCCATGCTCCGCGACCTGCTGCGCGACCCGCACGGCACGGGCGGTACGGGTACGGAGGAGGGCGGGGAGCGGCCCGAGCCGTACGCCGGCGCCCTCGACCAGGCCCGGCAGGCGGCCGCCGAGGCCCGCCGTTCCCTGCGCGGCTGCGCCGCGGACCTCACCGCCGCAGAGTCGGCCGTGCGCGAGGCGGGCGACGTCCTGGTACGGCACGCCAACTCCACCCGCTACGAGCAGGTGCGCACCCCGGCCCGCCAGCAGATCCGCGAGCTCCCGGCCGCCGCCCTGCCCGACCACGCCGCCTCCTGGGCCGCCGCCTTCGAGCCCCGCCTGCGCGTCCTGACCGACGAGCTGGAACAACTGGAACGCAACCGGGACAGCATCGTGGACCGGCTGCGCGGCCTGGTGGAGTCCTCGCTGGCCACCCTCCGCTCCGCGCAGCGCCTGTCCCGGCTCCCCGACGGGCTGGGGGAGTGGTCCGGCCAGGAGTTCCTGCGCATCCGCTTCGAGGACCCCGACCAGGCCGCCCTCACCGAGTGGCTGGGGGAAGTCATCGACGAGGCCACCCGGGCGGCCGTCCGCCGCAACTCCGACCTGCGCCGGGACGGCATGACGCTGTTGCTGCGGGGCGTGCGCGCCGCCCTCCGGCCGCGCGGGGTGTCGGTGGAGATCCTCAAGCCCGACGCGGTGCTGCGCGCCGAACGGGTGCCGGTCGGGCAGATGGGGGACGTCTTCTCCGGCGGCCAGTTGCTGACCGCGGCCATCGCCCTGTACTGCACGATGGCCGCGCTGCGCAGCAACGACCGGGGCCGCGACCGGCACCGGCACGCGGGCACGCTCTTCCTCGACAACCCCATCGGCCGGGCCAACGCCACCTATCTGCTGGAACTCCAGCGCGCGGTCGCCGACGCGCTGGGCGTCCAGCTCCTCTACACCACCGGCCTGTTCGACACCACGGCGCTGGCAGAGTTCCCGCTGGTCATCCGGCTGCGCAACGACGCCGACCTGCGGGCGGGGCTGAAGTACATCAGTGTCGAGGAGCACCTGCGCCCCGGACTGCCCAGACAGGACCCGGAGGCGGAACCGGTGCACGGCGAGATCACCGCCACCCGGATGTTCCGCCGCCCCGACGCCGCCGGCCGGCCACAGAAGGTGCCACCCTCCGTACCGGCGCCGACCGCCCCCGGTGAGGAGACCACCACGGCGGACGCCTCCGGCGTCCCCGGCTGAGACCCCGGGGGCCCGGTCCCCGGGGCCGTCAGCCGTGTCTCCGGCGGAACGTGCCGCGCTCGCGCGCCACGCTGCTCGGCGTGGAGATCACCCCGTTGCGCTGGTTCCACATCTGCCGGGTGACCCACACGTCCAGCACGCCCCAGGTGGTGACCACCGTGCCCGCCACCGCCGCGAGCACCATGGGGAGGGCCAGCCACACCTGCGCCAGGGAGCACAGGACGGCGGCCATCACCAGCACCAGGGTCACGGCCACGAGGATGACCGCGCGCACGGCCGCCGCCCGCACCGGGTCGGGCAGCCCGGGTCCGGAGTCCATACGATCTCCACTCTCCTCGTACAACACATCCTCATCCCGGTCCGATCGAAACTGATCGAACCCACCCGGTCCCCAGTCGGCCCTGCTCAGCCCCATGCGGTCTCCCCGTGCCCTGCCGTGCGCGCGTTCCCCGCGCACCGTGCGGCATACGGCGTATCACAACACAGCGTCACAACAGCGCGCGACAGGCGCCGCAGGGGGCCCGATATTCCGGACGCGACCACGGCCCGCCCGTTACCAGTAGTAGGCTCGCGCCGTTTGCTGAGGGAACCCATGCTCCCGCTCGACGGGGTGGACACAGGGGAGGCCATGCGCTTTCGCGGCAAGTCGATCCGGCGGAAGATCGTGGCGCTCATGCTGGTCCCGCTGGTGGCGCTCACCTCGATCTGGGCGTTCGCCACTGTGATCACCGGCCGTGAGGCGGACCAACTGCTCGGTGCCGCGGCCGTCATGGGCGAGCTCGGCGAACCGGTCCAGGAGACCGTCCTCGCCGTCCAGGCCGAACGCCGCAGCACCCTCGTCCACCTCGCCGATCCGCGCCGCTCCGACTCCCTGACAGCCCTGCGCGACGGGCAGCGAGCCACCGACGAGGCCGTGGCGGCCCTGCGGGCCCGAGCCGGGGGCGAGGAGATCCGCGACGAGCTGGACGGCGACCCCCGCAGGCGCCTGGACGATCTCCTGACCGCGTTCGACCGACTGGGCAGGCTGCGTGCCCGGGTCGCGGACAACACCATCGAACGCCAGGACGCCTACGACGCGTACAACGCGCTCGTCGACCCCTGCCACACCTTCCTCACCGGCCTGCGCGGTGTCGACGACGTCCGGCTGGAGAGGGAGGGCCGCGCTCTCATCGGACTCTCCCGCGCCCGTGAGTACCTCTCCCGCCAGGACGCCCTGCTGGCTGCCGCTTTCACGGCCGGCCGGATGACCGGGGATCAGCTGCGGGCCGTGTCCGACCGGGTGGCCGAACGCGAACTCGCCTACAGCACGAATCTGTCGATGCTGCCCGCCGAGGACCGGGAGAGGTACCAGAGGTTCTGGTCCGGCACCGACGGCCGGACCCTGCGCGCGGCCGAGGACTCGATCATCGGCGCCGGCGCCGGGGGAGCGCTGCAGGCCTTCGACGCGGAGCGCTGGCAGAAGACGTCCGGCGCAGTCCTGGAGGAACTGCGACGTATGGACCGGGAGACCGGCGAGCGCTACCACCGGCGGGTCGAGCCGGAGGCGGCCTCCGTGCTGCTGCGCGCCGCGGTCGCCGGCATCCTGGGCTTCGTGGCCGTCGTCGGCTCCGTGGCCGTCTCCCTGCGCATCGGCCGAGGCCTGGTCCGTGACCTCGGCGCCCTGCGCAGGGAGGCGGGGAAGGCGGCGGGCGTACGGCTGCCCGAGGTCATGCGGCGGCTCGCCGCGGGCGAACAGGTCGACGTGGAGACCGAGGCGCCGCGCCTGGAGTACGGACACGACGAGATCGGCCAGGTCGGCCAGGCGCTCAACACCCTCCAGCGGTCCGCCGTCGAGGCCGCCGTCAGACAGGCGGACATGCGGCGCGGCGTCTCCGAGGTCTTCGTCAACCTCGCCCGCCGCAGCCAGGTACTGCTGCACCGCCAGCTCACCCTGCTGGACGCGATGGAGCGCCGCACCGAGGACCCCGGGGAACTGGCCGACCTCTTCCGGCTGGACCATCTCACCACCCGTATGCGCCGCCACGCGGAGGGCCTGGTCATCCTCTCCGGCGCCACGCCCTCCCGTCAGTGGCGCAAACCCATCCCGCTGATGGACGTCGTCCGTGCCGCCGTCTCCGAGGTGGAGGACTACGAGCGCATCGAGGTTCGAGGGCTGCCCCCGCTCGCGGTCGACGGCGCCGCCATCGCCGACCTGACCCACCTCGTCGCCGAACTCCTGGAGAACGCCACGGTGTTCTCACCACCGCACACCGCGGTCCAGGTGCTCGGTGAGAGGGTTCCCAGCGGCTTCGCCCTGGAGATCCACGACCGGGGTCTGGGCATGTCCCCCGACGCGCTGCTGGAGGCCAACCTCAGGCTCTCCGAGGCGCCCGACTTCCGGCTCTCCGACACCGACCGGCTCGGCCTGTTCGTCGTCTCCCGGCTCGGTCGGCGCCAGAACGTCCGCGTCTGCCTGCAGCCCTCTCCCTACGGCGGCACCACCGCCGTCGTGCTCATCCCCGGCGCGCTGCTCACCGAGATCCCCGCCGCACCCCGGGACGTGGTGACGGCGGGGGAGGAGGCCGGCGACTCCGGGCACCGCGCGGACGGCGCCCGGACCGCCGCGGGGCTTCCGCTGCGCGGCGCCCGGCCCGCCATCGGGGCGGTCCGGTCCGGTCCGGCCGAACCGGGGCCGCGAGAGGGGGAATCCGAGGAGACCGGTGGAGGCGTCGGGGCCCTGCTGCGCGAGCCCGCGGCCGGCCGCCGCGGCGAACCGCCGCCGCGGCCCCCGCTCCGTCGCCCGCCCGGTGAGGGAGGCGGTACCGGACTCGTCAGGGAGCTCCGGCCCGGAGCCCACCGGCCCCCGGAGGGGAACCGGGACCAGGACCACAGCCGGGACCGGGGAAGGGACGCGGACCGCGCCCGCGCCCGGATGGCCTCGCTCCAGCACGGACTGCGGCGCGGACGGCAGCAGAGCGTGAACTCTCCCGGCGACACGGGTGTGGGCGGCTCCGGGGACGGGAACGGCTCGGACGGTGGGACCGGTTCGGGCGACAGGACACCGCGACCTGCACACTGGAGGGGGACGGCCGATGACCGCAGTGCACAGCACCGTGGAGGGCGCCATCCGGGCGACGGGTGAGCCGGGCCGGCTCCCGGGCGCTCCGGTGGCCCCGGCCGGCGGCGGAAGAGCGAAGGCCGGGCGGCTCCGTGCCGTTCCGGCGGATCCGGCCCGGCGTGTCGCGGCCGGTGCGGGGTGAGTCCGCCATGACGGACCGTTGGTTCGACGACGCCGCCGGACCGGTGGTCCGGCCGTACGCCATGACGCGCGGCCGCACCCGCAGCGCGACCGGAAGCCGTATCGATCCGGTCGCGCTGGTGATCGCCGAAGAGGTGGACGGCCTCCCGGACGCGTCTTCGGGCGCCGGGCCGACCGGAGACAGCGGGACCCGGCTCCCGGCCGACGGCCCGCGCGATGCCGCTGCCGCGGGCGGTGAGGCCGCCGTCCTCGGCCCGGAGCATCTCGACATCGTCGCCCGGTGCCGGCAGGCCCCTCGGCCGGTCGCCGAACTGGCGGCCGTACTGGACCTGCCGCTGGGCGTCGTACGCGTTCTGGTCGGGGATCTCGTCGAGGCCGAACTGGTCCGCGTCACCCGTCCCGTGCCCCCGGCCGAGCTGCCGGACGAGCGCATTCTGCGCGATGTGATCAACGGCCTGCGGGCGCTCTGAACTCCTTCCGGACGTCCCGGCGGGGGTCCGGGGCCCGGGAGTGACCCGGACCCCCGCCGGTGCCGCGGGCGGCCCGCTCGGGCCGGCCCGCTCAGGCCGGTCCGGTCCGGCCCGCCGACCCGGCCACGGGGTGGTGAGCCTCGACCGGGTCCCGGAGCAGACGCGCCTCCACCCGTCCGTCCACCAGCCGGGTCTCGAAGACCGGCTGGGGAGAGGTCGCGGGACCCTTCACGTTCCAGCCGTCCGCCAGGCGGAAGACGCTGCCGTGCCAGGGGCACCGCACGCATCCGTCGGCGACCGTGCCCTGCGACAGCGGCCCGGCCATGTGGCTGCACCGGTCGGCCAGGGCGTGCACCTGTCCGCCGGGTTCGCGTACGACGACCACCGGAGTCTCGCCCACATACCGCCTGACCGGCTCGCCGACCGGCAGGTCCGCCACGTCGCCGACGGGGTGCCAGCCGGGCTCGACCACGGCGGGCACCTGCTCGGCGTGGTTGACGGCGGCGGCCTGCCGGTACGCCAGGTGGCCGCCCAGGGCCCCTCCAGCGCTCACCACGGCCAGTCCCGCGAACCCCAGCAGACGGCCCCGGGCCCGCCGGCCGCGCAGCCGGGCGGCCAGCGAGGCCGAGTACAGCCCGACGGCCGTGGCGTTGGCCGCGGCGTGCACCAGCCCGACCCGCATCTGCGGTTTGCGCAGCTCGGCCCAGTCCACCCAGCCCGTCAGGGCGGCCGGTCCGGCGGACGCCAGGCCCACCCCCACCAGGACATCGGCGGCGCGGCGCTGCCCGGGCAGCAGGTCGAGCACGGCGGCGGACATCCAGGTTCCGATGGGGATCTGGACCATCAGCGGGTGCACCGCGTGGCCCAGCCAGCGGCCGTGCAGGGCGTCGCGTGCGCCGCCCAGCGGAAGCGCGTGTACGGCACGCCGCAGCGGTCCGAGGGCGGCGTCGAGACGCGGAGTGCTCTCCAGCCTCTCCACCGCGGTCAGCACCCGTCCCGGGCGCTCGGGATCCGGAAGTGCGGAACGGGCGGCGGAGAGGGCTGTGCGGAGGTTCTGAGAAACAGGCATACCGCCCAGTTCCCTGACGATACCGGCCGTAAACGGCCCGCCGAGGTGGCAGGCGGCCGTACCCGGCCGCCCCCGGCAGTGGTTGGCCGGATTTCCTCCCGGCCGTTCCGGGGACTTGTCGTCACAGCGCCGGTAAGGAACGATCGCTTGCTCCGACGGGCGGCACCGCGAGGTGCGGGCCGCACTGCGAGATGCGGAGGAAGAACCGATGGTCTTCGCGGACTCCGGCGTCTGCCGGGAGCGCCGGGGGAACGCCGCCACCGTCCCGCCGATGGCGCTGAAGGTGCTGGTGGCAGGTGGTCCCGGAGCGGGTAAGACCACTCTGGTCGGCTCCGCCAGCGAGGTCGGACCCCTGCGTGCCGAGGATTTCCTGGGCGGGGCCCGCCTCCCGTACGGCCGACCGGGGCGGGTGCGGGAAGCGGCGGAAGCGAAGGGGGCCGATGCGCACAGGGCCACCGTCGCCATGGACTTCGGCCGTATCACCCTGGGCGAGCGGTTGACCCTCTGCCTCCTCGCAGCCCCGGGGCAGGAATGCTTCCGGCCCCTGTGGGACGAGCTGGTACCGGGGGCGCTCGGTGCGGTGCTCCTCGCCGACATCCGCCGCCCGCGGGACTGTCTCGGCGCACTCGACCGCCTTCGATGCCACGCCGTCCCCTACGCCGTGGCGGTCAACCACTCCGGCTGTGCCGACCGGCCCCCGAAGGGGGCGGTGCGTGCCGCGCTGGGGCTGGACGCGGCGGTGCCGGTCCTGCGGTGCGACGTGCGCGACCGCGGCTCCGTGCGCGAGGTACTGGCCTCGGTCGTCGAGCACGCCATGACCGCGGGCGCCCCCCTGCGCCGCGAGGGCGCCCCCTGACCCGGGCGTTCCGCGCCCGGGCGCTCCCCGGCCGGAAACACGCGTCTCGGCGGCCGCGGGGCGGGGGGCGGCGGGTGGCCGGCGGGGTCGCTCCGTCGCCGTCCTCCTCCCAGCCGAAGCTGCGCTCGACGGCTTTGCGCCAGTTGCGGTGCTCCCGCTCACGGACCTCCGCGTCCATCCGCGGAGTCCACTCGGCGTCCTTCCTCCAGTGTGTCCTGAGCTCCTCCAGGTCCGACCAGACCCCGGTGGCCAGGCCGGCCGCGTACGCCGCGCCCAGGCAGGTGGTCTCGGAGACCACCGGCCGGATCACCGGCACGTCCAGCACATCAGCCTGGTGCTGCATCAGCAGCCCGTTGGCGGTCATGCCGCCGTCCACCTTGAGGCTGGTGATCTCGACCCCGGAATCCTGGTACATCGCGTCGACGACCTCACGCGTCTGCCAGCTCGTCGCCTCCAGCACGGCCCGCGCCAGATGCGCCTTGGTGACGTACCGGGTCAGACCGGTGACGACGCCGCGTGCGTCCGAGCGCCAGTACGGGGCGAACAGTCCGGAGAAGGCCGGGACGATGTACGCGCCGCCGTTGTCCTCCACGCTCGCGGCCAGGGACTCGATCTCGGCGGCCTCCCGGATGATCCCGAGCTGATCGCGGAACCACTGCACCAGGGCGCCGGTGATGGCGATCGACCCCTCCAGGCAGTAGACGGGCCGCTCACCGCCGAGCTGGTAGCCCACCGTGGTCACCAGACCGCTCTTGGAGGTCACCGGGCGGTGACCGGTGTTCAGCAGCAGGAACGAACCGGTGCCGTAGGTGTTCTTGGCGTCGCCGACCTCGTAGCAGGTCTGGCCGAAGATGGCGGCCTGCTGGTCGCCGAGCGCGGAGGCGACCGGCACCCCGGTGCTCGTGCCCACCGAGGTGGTGCCGTAGACCTCGGCCGAGGGGCGGATCTCGGGCAGCATCGCCTCGGGAATGCCCATGGCCTCCAGGATCGAGGAGTCCCACCGGAGGGTCTCCAGGTTCATCAGCATGGTCCGGCTGGCGTTGGTGACGTCCGTGACGTGTACACCACCCTCCGTGCCGCCGGTGAGGTTCCAGATCAGCCAGGAGTCCATGGTGCCGAAGGCGATCTCGCCCGCGGCGGCGCGCTCGCGCAGCCCGGGCACGTGCTCCAGCAGCCAGGCGGCCTTCGGCCCGGAGAAGTAACTGGCCAGCGGGAGCCCGGTCCGGTCGCGGAAGCGGTCCTGCCCCACGTCGCCGCCCAGCTCCCGGCAGAGGGCGGAGGTGCGGGTGTCCTGCCAGACGATGGCGTTGTGGACCGGCTTGCCGGTGGCGCGGTCCCACAGCACGGTCGTCTCGCGCTGGTTGGTGATGCCCAGCGCGCCCAGGTCGCGGCCGCGCAGTCCCGCCTTGGCGAGCGCTCCCGCGACCACGGCCTGGACCTTGGACCAGATCTCGGTGGCATCGTGCTCCACCCAGCCGGGTTTGGGGAAGATCTGCCGGTGCTCGCGCTGGTCGGCGGCGACGATCGCGCCGTCGTGGTCGAAGATGATGCAGCGGCTCGACGTGGTGCCCTGGTCGATCGCGGCGACGTAGGTGGCTGCGGTGTCCGTCATGGCGGTTCCTCCGGTCCCCTTCTGCTGGTCGTCCTCGGTCCTTCCCGCTCTCCCCGGTATCCCTCCGTCCTCGGCCTCCGGTCCTTCGGGTCCGGATCAGAAAGCGATGTTGTAGACGAGTGCCCCGAGGACGCCTCCGATGATCGGCCCCACCACAGGAACCCAGGAGTACCCCCAGTCGGAGGTGCCCTTGTTGGGGATGGGCAGCAGTGCGTGGGCGATGCGGGGGCCCAGGTCGCGGGCCGGGTTGATGGCGTAACCGGTGGGACCGCCGAGCGACAGGCCGATCCCGACGACCAGCAGCGCGACGATGAGGAGCGTGGTGCCGGACTCACCCAGTCCCTCGGTCAGGCCGAAGGCCAGGATCGGCAGCACCAGGGCGATGGTCGCGATGATCTCGGTGATCAGGTTGGCCGCCGGGCTGCGGATCTCCGGGATCGTCGAGAAGATGCCGAGGGTCGGCATCGCGGTCTCCTTGTCGCGGTTCAGCGCGAACTGCGAGTAGTAGACCAGCCATGCCAGTACGGCGCCGAGCACCGCGCCGACGATCTGCCCCGCGATGTAGACCGGGACCTTGTCCCAGTCCTCCCCCGTCTGGGTGGCGATGCCCACGGTCACGGCGGGGTTGATGTGCCCCCCGGACAACGGCGCCGCGGTGTAGGCACCCGTGAGCACTCCGAGGCCCCATCCGAAGGCGATGACGATCCAGCCCGCGTCCTGCGCCTTGGAACGGTTGAGGGTGATGGCGGCGTTGACTCCCGCGCCGAAGAGGACCAGCAGGCCCGTTCCGATGATCTCGCCGATGAAGATGTCGCTGTTGGGAAGGTTCATTGCCGCTCCTCCGTGCCGTCACCCCGGGCAGTGGCCCCGGGCGTCCCTGCGGGATGCGCTGTGGCGTGCCGGCGGACCCGGCGACACGGCACAGCCGTGCCCCGACCTGCGTCCGCGGCGAGCGTGCGTGTCCGGCGGGACCGCCCCGGGGAGCATCCGGCCATGAAGGCCGACATGCGGCGATACTCTCTGATAATCGGAAGTGTTCACCCGGTGAGGAGGAGCGTCAAGGCAACCCGCAGAGCGAGGCGGACCCACGCCGCCCCGCACCCCACAGCACGCCCCACGGCCGATCGCGCGAGCCACCGGCCTTCCCGGCCGGGCGGCCTGACGCCCCGGCACCCCGCCCGAAGGCGGCTCAGCTCAGCCCGGGCGGGGCGTCCGGGTCAGCCGGTCAGGTCCCGGAGCGTCCTCCATCCGGCTGTCGGCCAGCGCCCTGATCACCTCGGCCAACCGCACCACCCCCACGCAGCGCCCCGCCTCGTCCACGACCGCCACGTCGTCGGCCGTACGGCCGCTGTCCCCGGCGGCCACCACGTCGAGCACATCCCAGGCGGTGGCGCCCACCCGGACCGTGCGCGGCCGGTCCGCCAGCCGGAGCGCGGGCCGGTCGGCGTACAGGGCGTGACCGTACCGGCCCGACATGGCCAGCAGGAAGCGGTCCCGGTCCACCGCGCGCACCGGCACCCCGTCGGGGTCCACCAGCATCACCCCGGTCACCTCCGGCGATCCGGTGAGCAGCGCCCGCACCTGGGAGGCGGAGGCCGACAGGGGCAGCAGGGCCGCCGGGTGCAGGAACTCCGCGACCGGCGGACCCTGCGAACCCGTCCCGGCCGGCGGAGCGGCGGGCGGGCAGACCGGTACACGGACCTCGACGGCCGGGCGGCGTGCGGGCGGAGCGAACAGGTGGCCCTGAGCCAGGTGCGCGCCGACCGCCCGCGCGAACGCGTACTGCAACTCGGTCTCCACCCCCTCGACGGCCAGCAGGGCTCCGACGCCGTCGCAGAACCGCCGCAGTCCGGCGACCGCCGCCCGGTAGGCGGGCCGGTGCGGCAGCCCGGCCACGACCGCGGCATCCACCTTGAGCAGGTCGGGGGAGAGGTCGGCGAGCAGCAGCAGCGGTGGGTCCCCGGAACCGACCCCGTCCACACAGATCCGGAAGCCCTCCTCGCGCAGAGCACCGACCGCCGACACCAGCGCCTCGCGGTGCACGGACTCACCGCGGTGCGCCGACGACGGACGCGGGACGATGTCGAGCGTCACCTCCCACGGGCGGCGGCCGGCGTCCCGTGCGGCCCGGCGCAGCGCGGTGAGGTCGCCGAGCCCGGCGAGGGTGGTGGCGAAGACGTTGACGTGGAGGGGCAGCAGCCCCTCCAGGCGCGCGGCGGACCGCAGGGCCAGCGCGGCCAGCTCGGCGTCCAGCTCCGGGTCGCGGCACGCCTCGGCCACGACATCGCCCCCCTCTGAGCGCGCCAGGGCCTCCAGGGCCGTCACGGAACCGGTTCGGAGGTCCACGACCGGCTGGTAGGCGAATCGGAGTTGGCTCGTCCAGGCACGCACGGCACCAGCATGCTGCCCTCCGAGGAGCCGTAGGGGGTGTTCGCGCAGAGTTCACGAGCATTTCCGCGGCGCGGGCACCGCCCCGCGGGCAGGCGGAGAACCCGGGAAATGCGACGAACGGGTGACAGTGCGCCGCCCCCAGAACCGCCGCGGAACGGCAGGCGTCACCACCACCGGACGACGGCGGTACGGGACCCACGGGGGTGGTGCCGTACCGCCGCTCCGCCGCCCGGACGCCCCGCGCCCGGCACCACCGCACGCGGGGCGGCGCGCACCGCGGGAGGGGGCCGGCTCAGCGCCCGGTGAGCGACCTGTTGTGCACGGGGAAGTCGAAGTAGGTGTCGGGGAACGGCTCCTGCCGGAAGGTGTAGTGCCAC
This sequence comes from Streptomyces sp. ATLC9, assembly GCF_057196705.1. NCBI lineage: Bacteria > Bacillati > Actinomycetota > Actinomycetes > Kitasatosporales > Streptomycetaceae > Streptomyces > Streptomyces sp. ATLC9. Next base: position 11,801 of record NZ_JBXUOY010000120.1, read on the forward strand.
CACTCGGCCTCGTAGTTCACGAAACCCACCTCCTCCAGCGACTCCTTCAGCAGCAGCCGGTTGGCCCGCTGTTCGCCGGTGATCCGCGGGTCCAGGGTGTGCGACAGGGTGTCGAAGCAGTCGTAACCGGTCCCCATGTCCACCGAGCTGTCCGGGAAACGCTCCCGGGGAGGCGCGAAGCACGGTGCCAGCGGCTCACCGGGCACATACGGCCGGGTCGGCCAGGCGGGCAGCCGCACCAGGGTCAGATCGACGGTGCTGCCCCGGCTGTGCCCGGAGCGCTCGGCGATGTACCCGTCCGAGAACAACCGCGTCTTGTCCACCCGGGGGTAGAACTCCTCCTTCATCCGCTGGTCGCCGAGGTCCTGCGCCCACGCCGCGAAGTGATCCACGGCCCGCTGCGGGCGGTAGCAGTCGTAGACCTTCAGCGAGTACCCCCGCCACAGCAGCTTCCACTGCGCCCGGCGCAGGGCCTCGGCGGCGTCGCGGGTCAGCAGACACGTCGGCTTGCGGTACCCGTCGACGGGATCGCCGACGAAGTTGTGCGCGGTGGTGTAACGGATCTCCTGGAGGATCGTCGGATCCACCTCGGAGAGCGCCACGAACTCCGCCGGAGCCTTCGGCTCCGGCTCGGCCCGCGCGGACGGCGCCGCGGTGACGAGGACGGCCGGAGCGAGGAGCACGGCGAGCACGAGGAGGACCGCGGCCGCCGGGGAGCGCGCCCCGGGCTTTCGCGCGACGGGCTCCCCGGCCGGCCGTGCGGACGGCGAAGTGATCGGTTCCCTGATCGGCATGACCCCTCCGTCTACCAGGTGCCGGTGTGTTCCGGAACACCGCCCGCGCGCCCCGCGCACAGGCCCCGCGCACAGGCCCGCGCCTTCCCGCGCGCTCACGCCCCTGTGCCGCGCACGCGCACCGGGTACCCCACTTCCGGGCCCCCCTCCCGCGCCACCACCGTCTCCCGGCCCAGCACCCGTACCGAGAACCGCTCCAGCTCCACCCGGCCGAAGCCGTCCCCCGGGTCCGCGGCCACCACGCCGCCGCCCGTACGCCCGGGAGGCGGCGCCCACACCTCCAGCTCGATCCCGCCCTCCGGGCCGGCCACCGGCATCACCGATCCCGCCCGGGCCAGCACCGGGATCCGTGCCCGCGGAGCCTCGACGACCACCCGGCCCGGGCCCCTGTGAACCCGTCCCGTGGCCGTGTCGTACCACCGCCCGCGCGGCAGCCGCACGGTACGGCGCACCACTCCCGGCTCCAGTACCGGAGCCACCAGCAGCGCGTCCCCCAGCAGGAACGCGTCCTCGCACTCCCGCAGCATCCTGTCCTTCGGCGCGGCCCACCACAGCGGGCGCACATACGGAGCCCCCGAGCGGTTCGACAGCCGGGCCAGCGTCGCGAAGTACGGCAGCAGCCGTTCCCGCTCGCGCAGCGCCGCCCGCGCGTGCTCCAGCACCTCCGGGCCGAACTCCCACGGCTCCGGACGCGCGGACCCCGGCACGGCGGGGGTGCGGAACAGCGGCAGGTACGCGGCCAGCTGGAACCAGCGCAGATACAGCTCGGGCGACGGCCGGGGCGACCCCGCCGGACCCCCGACGTCCGCGCCGCAGTACGGCACCCCGCACAGCCCCAGACCGATCACCTGGGCGAGCGCGTCCCGCAGCCCCTCCCAGCCGGCCGACGTCTGGTCCGTCCAGGAGCCGCCGTAACGCTGCAGACCCGCCCAGCCCGAGCGCGACAGCAGCAGCGGCCGCTCATGGGGGCGCAGGCCCCGCAGCGCGTCGAAGCCCGCACGGGCCATCTCCAGGGCGTAGACGTTGTGCGCCTCCCGGTGATCGCCGCCGCGCGACTCCAGGCAGTGCCCGGCCGACCGCGGCAGTGTCGGATCACCGAAGGCCGCCAGGGAGACCGGATCGTTCATCTCATGGCAGAACCCGGCGAACCCCTGCGCCAGCCGTTCGGAGTACAGCCCTCCCCACCACTTGCGCACCCGCGGATCGGTGAAGTCCGGGTACACCACCTCGCCCGCCAGACCCAGCCCGCGCACCGGCCCGCCCCGCGGATCCCGGACGAAGGCGTCCTCGCCGAGCCCGCCGTCGTACACCGCCCCACCCGGCTCCGCCCGCACCGCGGGATCGACGCACGACACCAGCCGCACCCCGCCCCCCTCCGGCCCGCGCAGCGAGGCCGCCAGGGCCGGCAGATCCGGAAACCGCCCCGAGTCCACCGTGAACCCCCGCCGCCCCCGGTGGTGGCCCGCCCCCAGGTGCACGGCGCTCAGCGGCAGTCCCCGCTCGGCGTACCCCTCCACCACCCGCCGTACCTCGCGCTCGCCACCGGCCCCCCACAGGCCCGCCTGGTGGCCCAGCGCCCACCGCGGCGGCAGCACGGGCGCACCCGTCAGCGCCCGCCAGCCGTGCAGCACCCGCGAGGGCGCACCCGTCAGCACCCAGTAGCGCAGCGGACCGCCCGACATCCGCACCTCGCACCGGCCCGGCCGGTCGTGACCGGAACCCGCGCCCTCCAGGCCCTCGCGCAGCGTCACCAGGCCGTCCCAGGAGTTGTCGTGGAAGAGCAGATGACCGCCCGCGTCCGCCACCACCCACAGCACCGGCATCGTCAGCGACCGCGCGCCGTGCCCCGCCCGGAACGGGACCGGGCCCGCGTTCCACAGCCGGTACGGCCCACCACGCAGCCTCGGTCCCGGCGCCCGCCCGCCCAGGCCGAAGAACCGCGCGTCCGCCGGCACCTCCGAGCGCTGGGTCCACCGGCTCCCCGCACCGCCCTCCACACCCCCCTCCGCGGCGTCCGCCGGTTCCCACCAGCGCGGCGGCAGATCACGGCGCAGTACCACGCCGCCCGGAGTGCGCACCTCCACCGCACCCAGCCGGGTCACGGTCACCAGTACCCGCTCGGAGACCACCCGCCAGCCGCCGTCCTTGTCCGGCTCCAGCACCGCCCGCGGATCCGCCTGCGGGTACGTGCCCGCCAGCGCGTACGACGGCTCGGGCGCCGCACCGTCCCAGCCGCAGAACACCATCCCGCCCGCCGTCACCCGAACCCGCAGCGACGACCGCTCGAAGCGCACCACACCGCCACCCGGCCGCGGCTCGGCCCCCCGCGCCGGACCCGGCACCCGCGCCCGCTCCCGGCCACCGCGCGGCAG
>NZ_JBXUOY010000121.1:0-14918 GCF_057196705.1 Streptomyces sp. ATLC9
GGCAGAGCCGCGGCGACGGCCGCCAGTACGCGGCCCGCCGAACCCGCGGCGATCGCCGCCGCGGGCGGTACGGGTCGCTCGGCCGTCATCCGTCCCCTCCTGTCTCCCCGGCCGCCGGTCCGTGGCGCGGGGGCCGGCGGGTTATCGCTCCCGCGCCGCGGGGCGGGCCGCGGCCAGGTCGCGGACCGCTGCGGCGAATGCCTCCCCGCGTGCGTGGTAGTTGGTGAACATGTCCATCGAGGCGCAGGCCGGAGCCAGCAGGACGGTGTCCCCGGGGCGGGCCAGCCGGGCGGCCTCGCCGACCGCCGCCGCCATCGCCCCAGTGTCGGTCCGGCCGAGGTCGACGACCGGGACATCCGGGGCGTGTCGCGCCAGCGCTTCGCGAATCAGGCCGCGGTCCGCGCCGACCAGCACCGCCGCGCGCATCCTCTCGGCGGCCCCGGCGACCAGTTCGTCGAAGACGGCTCCCTTGGCCAGCCCTCCGGCGATCCACACCACCGGGTCGTAGGCGTTCAACGACGCCTCGGCGGCGTGGGTGTTGGTCGCCTTGGAGTCGTCGACGTAGGCCACCCCGTCCACGTCGGCCACATGCTCGATGCGGTGCGGATCGGGCCGGAAGGAACGCAGCCCGTCGCGCACCGCCCCGGGCTCCACGCCGAAGGCGCGGGCGAGCGCCGCTGCGGCCAGGGCGTTGGCGATGTTGTGCGGGGCGGGCGGATCGACGTCCTCGACCCCGGCCAGTTCCCGCGCCTGCCTGTGCCGGTCGGGTACGAAGGCCCGGTCCACCAGCACGCCTTCCACGAGGCCGAGTTGGGACGGCGCGGGGGCGCCGAGGGTGAAGCCGATCGCCCGGCAGCCCTCCACCACGTCGGCGCGGCGCACCAGTTCCTCGGTGAGCGGGTCGGCGGTGTTGTAGACGCAGGCGACCTCGTTGCCCTCGTAGATCCGGCCCTTGTCGGTGGCGTACGCCTCCATCGAGCCGTGCCAGTCGAGGTGGTCGGGCGCCAGGTTGAGCACCGCGGCCGAGTGGGGACGAACCGAGGAGGACCAGTGGAGCTGGTAGCTGGACAGCTCCACCGCGAGCACGTCGTACGGTTCGCCGCCGAGGACCGCGTCCAGCAGCGAGACGCCGATGTTGCCGACCGCCGCGGTGCGCAGCCCGGCGGCCTCCAGGATGGAGGCGAGCATCCGCACGGTGGTGGTCTTGCCGTTGGTGCCGGTGACGGCCAGCCAGGGCGCGGCGCCGGGGCCGCGCAGCCGCCAGGCCAGCTCCACGTCGCCCCACACCGGAACGCCGGCGGCCGCGGCCGCCGCGAACAGCGGCTTGTCCGGCTGCCAGCCTGGCGTGGTGACGACCAGTGAGGTGCCTTCGGGCAGGGTGGCCCCGTCGCCGAGGCGCACCGTGGCCCCCAGCTCCTCCAGTTCGGCGGCCTGCCGCCGGGCGCGCTCGTCGTCGCCGTCGTTGACGACCGTCACGTCGGCGCCCAGGGAGCGCAGCACGCGCGCGGCCGGGATTCCGGAGACGCCGAGACCGGCGACGGTGACGTGTTTCCCGGCGAACTCCTCGCCGACGGGGCCGCGCGTCATTTCCCTGCCGCCCAGCCGGCGTAGAACAGGCCGATCCCGACGATCACGCACATGCCCTGGATGATCCAGAAGCGGACCACGACCAGCACCTCGCTCCAGCCCTTGAGCTCGAAGTGGTGCTGGAGCGGCGCCATCCGGAAGACGCGCTTGCCCGTCAGCCGGAACGAGCCGACCTGGATGACGACGGACATGGTGATGAGGACGAACAGGCCGCCGAGCAGGGCCAGCAGCAGTTCGGTGCGGGAGACGATGGCCAGACCGGCCAGTGCGCCGCCCAGGGCCAGCGAGCCGGTGTCGCCCATGAAGATCTTCGCGGGCGAGGTGTTCCACCACAGGAAGCCGAAGCAGGCGCCCATCAGCGCGGAGGCGACGACCGCCAGGTCCAGCGGGTCGCGCACCTCGAAGCAGCTCGGGCTGCCGGTGATGGCGCAGGAGTCCTGGTGCTGCCACACCCCGATGAAGGTGTAGGCGCCGAAGACCATCACCGAGGCGCCGGTGGCCAGGCCGTCCAGGCCGTCGGTGAGGTTCACGCCGTTGGACATCGCCAGGATCATGAACAGCGCCCAGACCACGAAGAGCACCGGCCCGATCGACCAGCCGAAGTCCTGGATGAAGGAGAGCTTGGTGGACGCCGGGGTCTGGCCGCGGGCGTCGGCGAAGTTCAGCGACAGGACCGCGAAGGCGATGCCGACGATGAGCTGGCCGAGCATCTTGGCCTTGGCGCGCAGGCCCAGGCTGCGCTGCTTGACGATCTTGATGTAGTCGTCGAGGAAGCCGACCAGGCCCATGCCGGCCATCAGGAAGAGCACCAGCACGCCGGAGAACGACGGCGGCTGGCCGGTGATGGCCTTGGTGAGCGCGTAGGCGATCAGCGTCGCCAGGATGAAGGCGATGCCGCCCATGGTGGGGGTGCCGCGCTTGCTGTGGTGGTCCCGCGGGCCGTCGTCGCGGATGTACTGCCCGTAGCCCTTGCGGGCCAGCAGCTTGATCAGCAGCGGAGTGCCGATCAGGGTCAGGAAGAGCCCGATGACCCCGGAGAAGAGGATCTGCCTCATCATCGGCCGGCGACCTCTCCCCTGCCCTCGGCGGGAAGACCCCTGCCCTCGACCAGCGCGAGCGCCACCTTCTCCAGGCCGGCCGACCTGGACGCCTTCACCAGCACGACATCCCCCGGCCGCAGATCGTCGCGCAACAGGTCGATTGCCGCCTGCGCGTCGGACACGTGCACCGACTCCTCACCCCACGAACCCTCGTTCTTGGCGCCCATGTCGATCCAGCGGGCCTCCCGGCCGCCGACCGCCACGAGCTTGCTGACGTTGAGCCGGACGGCCATCCGTCCGACCGCGTCGTGCTCGGCGAGCGACTCCTCACCGAGCTCGGCCATCTCGCCGAGCACCGCCCACGTGCGACGCCCCTTGCCCATGGCGGCGAGCGCGCGGAGCGCGGCCCGCACGGACTCGGGATTCGCGTTGTAGGCGTCGTTGACGACGGTCACGCCGTCCGAGCGCTCGGTGACCTCCATCCGCCAGCGGGAGAGCGTGCCGGCCTCGGAGAGCGCAGTGGCGATCCCGTCTGCGGGCATGCCCAACTCGTGGGCTACGGCGGCCGCGGCGAGCGCGTTCGACACGTGGTGCTCACCGTACAGGCGCATGGTCACATCGCCGCACCCGGTGGGGGTGTGGAGGGTGAAGGCGGGCTGCCCCTTCGGGGTGAGACGGACATTCTCGGCACGGATGTCGGCCTCCTCGGCCTCGCCGAAGAGGAGGACGCGTGCCTCGGTGCGGGCGCGCATGGCCCGCACCAGGGGGTCGTCGGCGTTGAGGACGGCGACACCGCCCTCGTCCGCCGCGGGGAGGGACTCCACCAGCTCGCCCTTGGCCCGGGCGATCTGCTCCCGGCCGCCGAACTCGCCGATGTGCGCGGACCCTACGTTGAGGACCACGCCGACGCGCGGCGGGGTCAGTCCGGTCAGGTAGCGGATGTGGCCGATACCGCGGGCGCCCATCTCCAGCACGAGGTGGCGGGTGCCCTCCTCGGCGCTCAGCGCGGTCAGCGGCAGGCCGATCTCGTTGTTGAGCGATCCGGGGGTGAAGACGGTCGGGCCCAGCCGCCGCAGGAGCTGGGCGATCAGGTCCTTGGTGCTGGTCTTGCCCGCGGAGCCGGTGAGGGCGACGACGGTGGTGCCCAGCCGCCGCACCACATGGCGGGCCAGGGCGCCCAGGGCGGCCTCCACGTCGTCGACGACGATCGCGGGCACGCCCACGGGCCGGGCGGCCAGCACGGCCGCCGCGCCGTCGGCGACGGCGCGGGCGGCGAAGTCGTGGCCGTCCACCCGGGCGCCGCCGAAGGCGACGAACAGCGCGCCGGGGCGCACCTCCCGGGAGTCCTTGACCACGGGGCCGGTGACGGTCGGCTGCGGTTCCGGTATGTCGTGGACCCGGCCGGAGACGATGCCGGCGATCTCTGCGGGGGTCAGCGGGATCACGACGCGCTCTCCCCGGTGTTCCCGTCGCGCCCGTCGTCCGCGGCGTCCCGCCCCGCGTCCCGCCGGGCGGCCATGGCGCGCTCGACGGCCTCCCGCAGCACCTCGCGGTCGTCGAAGGGACGGACCACCCCGGCGACATCCTGGCCCAGCTCGTGGCCCTTGCCGGCCACCAGTACCGTGTCCCCTGGCTCGGCCCGGGCGACGGCCGCCGCGATGGCGGCGGCCCGGTCCTCCTCCAGCAGCACGGTGCCGCGCTCGTGGACCGGGACCTCGGCCGCGCCCGCGAGCATGACGGCGAGGATGGCCAGCGGGTCCTCCGAGCGCGGGTTGTCGGAGGTCAGGACGGCGGTGTCGGCCAGCCGGGCCAGCGCGGCGCCCATGGCGGGGCGCTTGTGCGGGTCGCGGTCGCCGCCGCAGCCGAGCACCGCGTGCACCCGGCCCTCGGTGACCTTGCGCAGGGCGCGCAGCACGGAGTCGACGGCGTCGGGCTTGTGCGCGTAGTCCACGACCGCCAGGTACGGCTGGCCGGCGTCCACGCGCTCCAGGCGGCCCGGTACGCCGGGCACCGCGGCGACGCCCTCGGCCGCGGTCTTCAGGTCGATCCCGGCGGCGACCAGGGCGGTGATGGCCGCGAGCGCGTTGGCCACGTTGAACGGGCCGGGCAGGGGGGCGGCGGCGCGGACCGTCTCGCCGTCCGGTCCGATGACGGTGAAGGCGGAGCCGAGCGGGCCGATCTCCACGTCGCTCGCGCGCCAGTCGGCGTCCGGGTGGCCCTCGGCGGAGAAGGTGGTGACGGGGACCTCGCTCTCGCCCGCGGCCAGCCGCTGTCCGTACTCGTCGTCGATGTTGACCACACCGGCGCGGGAGCGTGCCTTGGTGAACAGCTGCGCCTTCGCCCGGAAGTAGTCCTCCATGTCCGGGTGGAAGTCCAGGTGCTCGGGGCTGAGGTTGTTGAAGACCGCGATGTCGAAGACGCAGCCGTCCACCCGGCCCAGCACCAGCGCGTGGCTGGAGACCTCCATGGCCACGGAGCGCACCCCGCGCTCGCGCATCACGGCGAACAGCGCCTGGAGCTCGGTGGCCTCGGGGGTGGTGCGCTCGGACTTGATCCGCTCGTCGCCGATGCGGGACTCGACCGTGCCGATCAGCCCGGTCGGCTCCCCCTCCTTCGCCGCCGCGCGCAGCCCGCCCTCGATGAGGTAGGCGGTGGTGGTCTTGCCGGAGGTACCGGTGATGCCGATCTGCAGCAGGTCCCTGCCCGGGTCGCCGTAGATGGCGGCGGCCAGGTCGCCCGTCACCTCGCGCGGCTCGGCCACCGTCAGCGCCGGCAGGCCGGTCGCGGCGGCCCGCTCGGCGCCCGTCGGGTCGGTGAGCACCGCGACGGCGCCCAGGCGGGCGGCCTGGACGGCGAAGTCCGCGCCGTGGAAGCGGGCTCCCGGACGCGCGATGTAGATGTCGCCGGGTCGTACGGCGCGCGAGTCGTGGGTGATGCCGGTGACGGCCGCGTCGCCCTCGGGGGCCGCGACCCCCAGCCGCCGGGCCAGCTCCGCCAGCGGCACGGGACGGACCCGCTCCGGGCGGGGCGGTGCGGGCAGGGATGGGGTCTGATCAGCGTGTGGCACGGCGGTGAGCGTACCCGCCGTGCCGGGCCCGCCGCGAAGCGAGGGGCCGGGTGTGCCGGGCGCGCCGCCGTTGGCGCCGGGGTTGTCGCGGGGGAGGTCGTCGATGGTTCTCACGGTCGCTTTCCGGTCGGTTCCCGGGTCAGTCCCGGGGGTCGAAGGTGACGGGCAGGCGCGGGGGCTCGGAGCCGGTCGGGGGGATCCGCAGGGCCTTGAGCGCGTACTTCATGACCTGCTGGTACACCGGGCCGCACACATCGCTGCCGAAGTAGCTGCCCCTCTTGGGGTTCTGCACGGCGCAGTAGACGGTGACGCGGGGGGCGTCGGCGGGGGCGAACCCGGCGAAGGAGGAGGTGTAGCCGTTGTAGCGGCCCGTCTCGGGGTCCACCCGGTTGGCCGTGCCGGTCTTGCCCGCCACCCGGTAGCCGGGGATCTGCGCGGTGGTGCCGGTGCCCTCCATGTCCTCCACCACCGACTCCAGCATGGTGGCGAGCGTCGTGGCGGTCTTCTCGCTGATGACGCGGGTCCGCTCCGGTTCCGGCGCGGGCTTCCACTCCCCGCCGGGCCCGGTGGTGCCGCGCACCAGGGACGGCTCGACGCGCACGCCCTTGTTGGCGACGGTGGAGTAGACCGAGGCCGCCTGGACGGCGTTGATCGACACGCCCTGGCCGAAGGGGATGGTGTACTGCTGCGAGGCGTTCCAGTCCCCGGGGTCGGCGAGGATGCCGGGGGTCTCGCCGGGGAAGTCCAGACCGGTCTTCTGCCCGATCCCGAACTTGCGCAGGTAGGAGTGGAGCACCCGGTTGGTCTCCGCCCGGGTGTCGCCGATCTGCTCGACGGCCAGGATGGTGCCGATGTTGCTGGACTTGGCGAGCACCCCGTTGAGGGTGAGGTACCAGGTGGGGTGGTCGACGTCGTCGGCGAAGCTGCGGTCCGCGCGCGGCAGCCGGTTGGGCACCACGACATGGGTGCCCGGGGTGGCCGCGCCCTCCTCCAGGACCGCGGCCATGGACATCAGCTTGCTGGTGGAGCCGGGCTCGTACGCGTCCTCCACCGCGCCGTTGCGCAGTGCGGAGGCGCTGGCCGTGGACAGGTCGCCCGGGTCGTATCCGGGCGCGTCGGCCAGGGCCAGGATCTCGCCGGTGCGGACGTCCTGGACGATCACGTATCCGCCGTCGGCGTCGGACCGCTCGACCTGCTCCTCGATGGCGCTCTGCGCGGCCCACTGGATGTCGCGGTCGAGGGTCAGTTCCACGTCCGAGCCGGGGCGTGCGGGCTGCTCGTACTCGCCCGCGGTGGGCACCTGGCGGCCGCCGGACTGGGCATAGGTGATCTTCCCGTCCTTCCCGGCCAGCACCTTGTCGAACTTCGCCTCCAGGCCGCCGCCGCCCCTGCCCTCGGAGTTGACGAAGCCGAGCACCGCGGCCGCGAGCCCCCCGCCCGGGTAGACGCGTTTGGCGTGCTCCTCGGAGTACACCCCGGCCAGCACGTGGTGGCCTCCGCCGGCGCGCTGCCGGCCTGCCAGCACGCGCTTGAGGTCGGTGATCTGCCGCCAGACCTGCGGGGGCTGCTGCCGGGCCAGCAGGACGTAGCGGGTCTCCTTCCGGGAGAGCCGCTCGGTGAGCGTCTCCTCGTCCACGCCGAGGACGGGGGCGAGCAGTTCGGCCGCCCGGGCGGGCGCGTCGGGGACCTTCGTCTGCTCGGGGGTGAACAGATAGGGGTCGGCGGTGATGTCGTACGCGTCGACCGTGGTGGCCAGGGCGACGCCGTCACGGTCGGTGACGGTGCCGCGCTCGGCGGCGAGCGGGACGGTGATGTAGCGGTTGATGTCGGCCTTGGCCGCGTAGGTGCTCGCGTCCACGGCCTGCACCTGGAACAGCCGCACGGTGAAGGCCAGTGTGACCAGGGTCAGCAGGACGCCGAACAGCCTCAGCCGGGGCCGGTGGCTGCCCAGCCGTACGGTGTCCGGCCTCGGGCGGGGCGCGCGGGCGGCGGGCCGGGGTGCGCGGGAGGAGCGGGACGCGGTGGCGGGGCGCGGGGCGGGCCGCGCACGGCGGGGGCGCCGGGGGCTCTCGCTCACGGGGCGTCCTCCCCCTCTGACCCCCCGGATGCGGCGGGGGCCGGTTCGGGCCGGCCCCGGACGGTGCCGTCCGGGAGGATGAAGACGGGGTTCCCGCCGGGCACCATGCCCAGCCCCCGGGCCCGTTCGGCCAGCGCGTCCGGAGCGGAGAAGGAGTCCAGCTCCTGCTGGAGCGCCTGTTCCTCCTCGGCCAGTTCCTCGGCCTGTTTCTCCAGCTCCCTCAGTTCGAAGGACCCCTGGTTGACGGCCGCGTTGAGCAGCAGCAGGGCCAGCAGCCCGGAGCCGAGCAGCAGGACCACCAGCAGCACGAAGGGGGTGCGGGCCGGCCCGGAGGGGGCGCCCGCGGGGACCAGCCGCGCCAGCCTCGCCAGCCGCTGCTGGGGCGTGGGGGAGGCCGGTTTCCCGGTGGTGCCGGGCATGGCTTTCGGTGCGGCCTTCAAGGCTCCTCCCGGATGCGCTCGGCACCGCGCAGCCGGGCGGGGGCGGCGCGGCGGTTCTCGGCGACCTCTTCCTCGCCCGGGAGCTCCGCGCCCCGGGTCAGCAGTCTCAGCCTGGGCTGGTACCGCTCGGGGACCACCGGCAGCCCCGGCGGCGCGGTGCCGGCGGCGCCCGCGGCGAGCACCTGCTTGACCAGGCGGTCCTCCAGCGAGTGGTAGGACAGGACGGCGATCCTGCCGCCCACCGTCAGCGCGGCGACGGCCGCCGGCAGCGCCCGCTCCAGCACGGCCAGTTCGCCGTTGACCTCGATGCGCAGCGCCTGGAAGGTGCGCTTGGCGGGGTTGCCTCCGGTCCGCTTGGCGGCCTGTGGCAGCGCCTCGCGGATCAGCTCGACCAGCCGGGCGCTCCCGGCGAACGGCTCCTTCTCCCGCTCGCGCACGATCGCGGAGACGATCCGCCTGGCCTGCTTCTCCTCGCCGTAGGCACGCAGGATGCGCACCAGCTCGCCGGGAGGGTAGGTGTTGAGGACCTCCGCGGCGCTCACCCCCCTGCTCTGGTCCATCCGCATGTCCAGCGGCGCGTCCCTGGAGTACGCGAAGCCGCGCTCGGCCTCGTCCAGTTGCATGGAGGAGACGCCGAGGTCGAACAGGACCCCCCGGACGCGCGGCACGCCGAGCCGCCCCAGCACCTCGGGCAGTTCGTCGTAGACGGCGTGCACCAGGGTGGCGCGGTCGCCGAAGCGGGCCAGACGCTCACCCGCCAGTTCCAGCGCGGCCGGGTCGCGGTCCAGGCCGATCAGCCGGGCCTCCGGGAAGCGCGACAGCAGCGCCTCGCTGTGTCCGCCCAGCCCCAGGGTGCAGTCCACGACGGTGGCGCCGGGCTCGCCCAGCGCGGGGGCGAGCAGGTCCAGGCAGCGCCGGAGCATGACCGGGACGTGCCGCTCGTTGGTGCTCAACTGGACTCTCCTTGAGCGGGCCCGTACGGCCTGGTCCCCGCCCGCTCGCGAAGGGGAAGAACGGCGGCGCCGGGGAAGGGGCGCCGCCGGCCGGGAGCGGGAGGAGGCCGGGCCGCACGCGGCCGTACGCGCGCCCGCGCACATGGGATCTCGGGGACTCAGCAGGGGAGCCCGGCGTTCGCCCGGCCCCCGCTTCGCGTCACTTTAGTCCACTCCTCCCCCCGGTCAACCAACTGGTCAGGCGCGTCACCGCCGCTCCCCCGGGCGGGCGCGGCACGCCCGCCCGCCGCCGGTTCCACCCGCGCGGGGGTCGCACGCCGCTCATGTGGGTTACCTCACACCCCATGCGCGTTGACCGGCTTTGCCCTGCCCCACACCGAGCCGGACGGAAGACGGACGGTTACCGTCGTAGGCATGCCATCGTCTTCCTCCGAAGGGCCGGTCACCGACCGCCTCGTCGCAGCCAACCAGCGCTACGCAGCCGAGTTCACCGACCCGGGCATGGACGCCCGGCCGGTGCTGAAGGTCGCCGTCGTCGCCTGCATGGACGCCCGGCTGGACCTCCACGCCGCACTCGGCCTCGAACTCGGCGACTGCCACACCATCCGCAACGCCGGCGGCGTGGTCACCGACGACGTCATCCGCTCGCTGACCATCAGCCAGCGTGCCCTGGGTACACGTTCGGTCGTGCTGATCCACCACACCGGCTGCGGCCTGCTGAATCTGACCGAGGACTTCCGGCACGAGCTGGAGATGGAGGTCGGCCAGCGGCCGTCGTGGGCCGTCGAGTCCTTCAAGGACGCCGACCAGGACGTACGGCAGTCGATGGAACGGGTACGCACCTCACCGTTCCTGCTGCACACCGGCGACGTACGGGGCTTCGTCTTCGACGTCACCACCGGTCTGCTCCGGGAGATCGATCCGGCGGACGGCCCGGAATCGTGACGCGTGGGGCTGTGTAAGTGAAGAATGCCTGAGTGACGGCCCTTCGTCGCGGGTATCCCGCGTTGGAGGCGCCGGTTGTTCGGGATGGCCGGCCCGCCGCGGGCGGACCGGCCCGTGAGCGGGCCGAGGAGGGCCGGGTGACGACCTATGACGAACGAGCTGATCTCAGTGATCTGACCGCCACGGCGGACCGGGTGCGCCGGTCGGTGGAGAGCGTGATCGAGGGCAAGCCGGAGGTCGTACGGCTCTCGCTGACCGTGCTGCTGGCCGAGGGGCACCTGCTGATCGAGGACGTGCCGGGCGTGGGGAAGACCATGCTCGCCAAGGCGCTGGCCAGATCCGTGGACTGCTCGGTGCGCAGGATCCAGTTCACCCCCGACCTGCTGCCCTCCGACATCACGGGGGTGAGCGTCTACGACCAGCAGCGCCAGGAGTTCGAGTTCAAGCCGGGCGCCATCTTCGCCCAGGTCGTGATCGGCGACGAGATCAACCGCGCCTCCCCCAAGACCCAGTCGGCCCTGCTGGAGTCGATGGAGGAGCGGCAGGTCACCATCGACGGGCGCAGCTACGAACTGCCCGACCCGTTCATGGTGGTGGCCACCCAGAACCCGGTCGAGATGGAGGGCACCTACCCGCTGCCCGAGGCGCAGCGCGACCGCTTCATGGTGCGGACGTCGATCGGCTACCCCGGCCCCGAGGCCGAACTGCGGATGCTCGACGTGCACGGCGGGACCTCCCCGCTGGACGACCTCCAGCCGGTGGCCCACGCGCACGAGATCGCCAAGCTGGTGGAGGCGGTGCGCGACGTGCACGTCTCCGAGCCGATCCGCCGGTACGCCGTCGACCTCGTCGCCGGCACCCGCGGCCATCCCGAGCTGCGGCTGGGCGCCTCACCCCGGGCCACCCTGCACCTGCTGCGGGCGTCGAAGGCGGCGGCGGCCCTGGCCGGCCGGAACTTCGTGCTGCCCGACGACGTGCAGGGGCTGGCCGTGCCCGTGCTGGCGCACCGGCTGCTGCCCACCGCCCAGGTCCAGCTCGGCGGGCACACCTCGGAGCAGATCGTCCTCGACATCGTGCGGCGCGTTCCCGTGCCCACGGCCAACTACCGGGAGGCGACCTCACAGCCCCCGCTGTACGGCCGGCCCTCCCCTCGGAGGCTGTGATGGACGGCCCCGGCGCAGCCGTCCGGGACACCGGCGGGGGCGCGGACGCGGGCCCCGGGACGGCGGTGCGGCGGGAGGACACCCTGCGCACCGCGTTCGCCGGGCTCACCACCCGGGGTCGGTCGTTCCTGGCCGCGGGGGCGGCCGCGGTGGTGTGCGCCTACGTGCTGGGCCAGGGCGACCTGCTGCGGGTGGGGGTGCTGCTGGCCGCGCTCCCCCTGGTCTGCGCGGTCGTGCTGCACCGCACCCGCCACCGCGTGACGGCCTCCCGGCGGCTGTCCCCCGCCCGCGTGCCCGCCCGCGAGGAGGCCCGCGTGCACCTGCGGCTGGACAGCGTCTCGCGGCTGCCGATCCCCCTGCTGATGCTCCAGGACCAGGTTCCCTACGTCCTGGGCCCGCGCCCGCGCTTCGTCCTGGACCGGATGGAGGCGGGCGGCCGGCGCGAGGTCTCCTACCGGGTCCGCTCCGACCTGCGGGGGCGCTACCCGCTGGGACCGCTGCAACTGCGGCTGACGGACCCGTTCGGCATGGTGGAGCTGACTCGGTCCTTCAGCTCCCGCGACACCCTCACCGTCGTACCGCGGACGGAGGAACTGCCCCGCGCGCGGTTCGCCGGGGAGGCCGCCGGCCCGGGCGAGGGGCGGCACCGCTCCCTGGCCATGGCGGGCGACGAGGACGTGATCCCGCGCGGCTACCGCCACGGCGACGACCTGCGCCGGGTGCACTGGCGCTCCACCGCGCGCCACGGCGAGCTGATGGTGCGCCGCGAGGAGCAGCCGCAGCGGCCGCGCTGCACGGTGCTGCTGGACACCCGCCGGAGGGCTTGGGCCGGCTCCGGGCCGGAGTCGGCGTTCGAGTGGGCGGTCTCGGGGGCCGCCTCGGCCGCCGTGCACCTGCTGGAACGCGGCTGCACCGTACGACTGCTGACCGACGCCGGCGCACCGGTGCCCGGGCCGGGCGGGAGCCTCGCGGGCACCGCGGCCTCCGGCACCGCCGGTCTGGTCCTGGACGCCCTGGCGGTGGTGGAGCACTCCCGTGAGCCGGGCCTCGCGCGGGCGTACGAGGTGCTGCGCGGCGGCAGCGGCGACGACGGGCACGAGGGACTGCTGGTGGCCTTCCTCGGTTCACTGGACGACGAGCAGACCGCGCTGGCCTGCCGGATGCGCCGGCGCGCGGGGAGCGCGGTGGCCCTCCTCCCCCGCGGGTTCCACGAGCCGGCCGCGCGGGAGCAGCGGGAACGGCCGCTGCGCGAGGCGGGCTGGACGGTGCTGACGTACGCGCCCGGGGAGACGCTGGCCGGTCTGTGGCGGCAGGCGGACAGGCCCGCGGGCGAGACGCCCGGGCGGGCGGCGAGGGGCGGACGGTGATGAGCGGACGGGTCCGGCTGGTGTTCTGTGCCTGGGCGGCCACCCTGGCGGCGGCGTGCGCGCTGCTGCCGCTGGTCGCCCCGGCGGGCTGGCTGCTCCAGGCCGCCCTGCTGCTGGGCGTCCAGGCGGCGGTGGGAGCGGCGGTGCGGCGGATGACGCCGGCCGGGGCTCCGGCCGTGGGTGCGCAGGCGGTGGTGTCGCTGCTGCTGCTCACCCTCGTCTTCGTCCGCGGGGACGCCGTGCTCGGGGTGCTGCCGGGCCCGGAGGCGGTCGAGGCCTTCGGCGCGCTGCTGGCACAGGGCACCGCGGACGTCGGCCGGTTCTCGATCCCGGCCCCGGTCACCGACGGCATCCGGCTGCTGCTGGTCGGCGGCGTGCTCGTCATCGGCCTGCTGGTGGACCTGCTGGCGGTGACCTGTCGTGCCGCGGCCCCCGCCGGGCTGCCGCTGCTGGCGCTGTACTCGGTCGCGGCCGGGCTGTCCCCGGACGGGGGGAGTCCGCTGTGGTTCCTGTGCGCGGCGGCCGGCTACCTGCTGCTGCTCCTGGCGGAGGGCCGGGACCGGCTGTCGCGGTGGGGCCGGGTGTTCGGCGGCGGGTCCGGCGGTACGGCGCCGCCGCCGGTGCGTACCGGGCGGCGGATCGGCGCGGTGGCACTGGGCATCGCCCTGGTGGCGCCCGCGGCGCTGCCGTCACTGGGCGGCGGGCTGCTGGACACCGCGCGGCAGGGGCGGGGCACGGGGAACGGCGGCGGCACGGTCTCCGCGGTCAACCCGCTGGTCGCGCTGCAGGACAGCCTGAACCAGCCGAGCAACCGCACGGTGCTGACCTACACCACCGACGCCGAGAGCACCTCGGAGATGTATCTGCGGATCGTGGCGCTGGACCGGTTCGACGGCACCTCCTGGAAACCCTCGGAGCGCCGGATCACCGATCTGCCCAGTCCGTTCCCGCCGGTGCCCGGGCTGTCGCCGTCCGTCGGCACCGAGCGCGTCACCACCTCGCTGCGGGCCGCCGACTGGTACGCCCAGAGCTGGCTGCCCATGCCGTATCCGGCCGCCGAGGTGCGCGTCGACGGCCGGTGGCGCTTCGAACCGGAGGGCCGGACGGTCGTCGGCGACCGAGGCCAGAGCACCCGGGGCGTGCGGTACGAGGTGGACAGCCTGGTGGTACGGCCGACCGCGCGGCAGCTGTCGGCCGCCCCTGCGCCCTCACCGCAGATCATGGAGGAGTACACCGACGTACCGGACTCGCTGCCGTCCGTGGTGGCCGCGACGGCACGGGACGTCACCGAGGGCGCGTCCAGCGCCTACGAGCGGGCGGTGAGGCTCCAGGACTGGTTCTCCTCCGAGGGCGGCTTCCGCTACGACACCCAGGTGAAGGCCGGCAGCGGCAGCGCGGCCATCGCCCGTTTCCTGGAGGACCGGGAGGGCTTCTGCGTCCACTTCGCCTTCTCCATGGCCGCCATGGCCCGCACCCTGGACATCCCCGCGCGGGTCGCGGTGGGCTTCACGGACGGGTCCTCCGACGGCAGCGGCGGGATGGCGGTGGGGCTGAAGGACGCGCACGCCTGGCCCGAGCTGTACTTCGAGGGCGTGGGCTGGACACGCTTCGAGCCCACCCCGAGCCGGGGCAGTGTGCCGGAGTACACCCGGCCCGACCTGCCCTCCTCCGAGCGGTCGGACGCCCCCGAGCCTCGGACGCGGGACAGCGCCGAGCCGCTTCCGGAGCCCTCGGAGACCGGGGAGTGTCTTCCGGGGCAGGTCACCGAGGACTGCGGCGCGGCGGCCGTCCCGCCGGACGGCGAGAGCTCCGGGGGCGGCCTCCCGGTAGGCAGGATCCTGCTGGTGACGGCACCGGTGCTGCTCGTCGCGGGGCTCCTGGCACTGCCGGCCCTGTGGCGCGGCAGGGTCCGGTCCCGGCGGCTGAAGGACGGCGGTGGTCCGGACGCCCGTGCCCTCGCCGCCTGGCGGGAGATGACCGACTCCGCCTGGGACCTGGGCGTTCCTCCGCAGGAGTCCGCCACTCCGCGCACGGCCGCGGCGCGCGTCGTGCGGCTGGGGAGGCTGGAGGGCGAGGCGGCCGAGGCCGTGCACCGGCTGGCCACCGCGGTCGAGCAGGCGCTCTACGCCCCCGGGCCTCGGCCGGCGCAGGGGCTGGCCGAGGACGTGGGACGGGTACGGGCCGGGCTGCGGGCGGCCACCGGGCGCGGCGCGCGGCTGCGGGCCCTGCTGCTGCCGCGGTCGGCCGTACGCGCGGTGTGGGCCGTCTCGGAGCGCTGG